>JBNKYI010000248.1:0-4384 GCA_050300815.1 Fibrobacterales bacterium | reverse complement strand
TCCACTCTTCGCCAATTTTGCAAGCAAAATGAGGGGCCAGTTCGGAAAGGGAGTGAGTAAGCAAACGGGTTAAGTTAAAGCGAAGTCGAATAGATTAAATTGAGATCTCTCAGAGTCTGTTCAATCGAAGCTTCATCAAAGCCACATTCCCTATGCAATTCAGCAGGTTTACCGTGCTCAATGACTCGATCGGGAATCCCCAATCGGTGTACTTTACAGCCCTTAGCTCTTTCTGCAAGAGCTTCAATCACCGCCGAGCCAAAACCCCCGGGTAAACAACCATCTTCGACCGTAAGCAATGTATCGTATTGATCCGCCGCTGCAAAAATAAGCTCTTTATCTATCGGTTTGACAAAACGCAAATCTGCGTGTCCAAATTCAAGTCCTTCGCCACGCAATTTATCGAGTACCTTAGCGACAATGTTACCGGGGTGGCCCAAACTTAGAACACAAATATTTTGCCCTTTGCGCAGCCAACGTCCTTTCCCCACAGAAAGCGTTTCTAAAGGACATTGCCAATCGGTGAGTACACCTTGCCCCCTAGGGTATCGAATCGAGAAAGGACCTTCAGAATATTGCTGAGCTGTTTTCATCATGTAACGCAATTCGTGCTCATCCATCGGAGCGCTCACAACCATGTTGGGAATACATCGCATATAAGCCAAATCATAAGCCCCATGATGGGTCGCTCCATCTTCACCAGCTATTCCCGCGCGATCAAGACAAAAAACAACGGGCAGTTTTTGAATCGCCACATCGTGAATCACTTGGTCATAGGCCCTTTGCATAAATGAAGAATAGATGTTGCAAAACACCTTTTTGCCCTTGCAGGCTAAGCCCGCGCTAAAGGTCACCGCGTGCTGTTCTGCAATGCCCACATCTAAAGCTCGATTAGGCATCGCTTCCATCATGATCTTCATTGACGAACCTGAAGGCATAGCTGGGGTCACGCCCATGATTCGCTCATCTTCTTGAGCCAACTCGAGAAGGGTGTGCCCAAACACATCTTGATATTTGGGAGGTTCAGGAGCGGGATTTGCCTTTTTATGAATTTTACCCGAAGAAACTTCAAACTTTCCTGGGGCATGCCAAGTCAAAGGGTCTTGTTCTGCAGGACTATAACCCTTGCCCTTTTGCGTCAGACAGTGTAACAATTTGGGCCCGGGAATTTCTTTGAGATCTTCGAGAACTTTAACCAAATGATCGACATCGTGACCATCAATGGGGCCAAAATAACGAAAGCCAAGACTCTCAAAAAAGTTCGACTGCTTGCTGACCATCCCTTTCACATTCTTTTCAAGGCGGCTGGCAATTTCGCGGGCGCTCTGCCCTAGTCCTTTAAACTTTCCTAAAATTTCCCACATCTCATCGCGCAGACGATTATAATGTTTTGAAACCGTAATATCAGTGAGATAATCCTTAAGCGCACCCACATTGGGATCTATCGACATGCAATTGTCGTTTAATACGACAATCATATTTGAGTCTGAAACACCGCCGTTATTTAGCGCTTCAAAGGCCATTCCGCCCGTCATTGAACCATCGCCAATCACCGCAATATGCTGAGTTTCTTCATCGCCATCTAATTTAGCAGCCATAGCCATTCCCAAAGCAGCGCTGATAGAGGTCGATGAGTGCCCCACTCCAAAAGTATCGTATTCTGATTCTGCCATTTTGGGAAATGGCGCGACCCCTTTGTATTGTCGGTTCGTGTGAAAATTCTCTCGGCGTCCTGTCAGAATTTTATGGCCATAGGCTTGATGACCTACATCCCAAACAATCTTATCCTTAGGGGTATCAAATACATAATGCAAGGCAACAGTCAACTCAACAACACCCAGCGAAGCCGCAAAATGGCCCCCATTTAACGAGGCATTTTCTATGAGAAAATCGCGTAATTCCCCACAGACCTGCTCCAGACTTTCTTTGTCTATCGCTCTTAGATCATGAGGGTAAACAATGTTTTTCAACAAACCTTTGGCTTCGACTACCATTCCTGATTCCTTATCGCTCAGTGCTTAACCCTGCTTCCATTTCGAAAGTTCCCAAGCCACCACGCCATGAGCCACAGCGACATTCAAGGATTCCAAACCACCGATCATAGGAATTTTCACCCATTCATTCGCCATATCCACATATTTCGAATTCGCCCCTGAGCCTTCATTCCCCACCAAAAAGGCCACTTTCTTTTTCTTTGCAAGAATATCGAGCTGATCTTTCGCATGAGAACTAGTCGCCACCACTGTAAAGCCCTTAGATTGCAAAAAGCGTATGCGCTCTGCTAAATCTACTTTTTGTTCAAAGGGAACTCTCAAAAAGGTTCCCGAACTGCCCCGAACCACCTTCGGGTTAAAGGCATCAACGCTTCCTGAACCCACCAAGATCGCATCCATGCCAAACCCGAGACTTGAACGGAAAATTGCACCTAAGTTGCCGGGATCTTGCACCGCATCAATTAGGGTCACCCGTCGAGCCGTTTCCCATTTGGGCTTAAGTTGGGCCATTTTGCAAACGGCCAAAATGCCTTGAGAATTTTGCGTCGAAGCGACTTCATCAAATTCAGTGGGAGATATTCCTTTTGCTCTCACTTTTGTCGCTTCTATTTTACTGAGCAGTGCCTCATCATTGAAATCGTGACGATAAAAAATTTCGATGACCAATTCAGGCGAGTGAGTCAACACCTCATCGACACAGACTAAGCCCTCGACAAGAAAAGACTGCTCTTTTTCTCGTCCTTTTTCTGAGTGTAGACTGCGAGCCCGGTTAAGATAAGGAGGTAAAGCAATCTGTCTTTTGCCTGAACGCTGAGCGTCTGACGCTCCATCTCTGCGTTCAAAAGGACGACCGCCCCCATGCCGAGTTCCCTGACTGAACTTATCGCGAAAATCAGAGGGAGCCCCTTCTCGTTTAAAACCTTGACGGGGATTTTCCCCATTGCCTTCTTTCTTAAAACGTCCTCCCCCGTGACGAGCCCCACCTGAAAAAGAGGACTGAGGACCGTTAAAATTACGGCGAGGACCACCGCGAAAATTCGAATCTGAATTCATGAGTTTCCTTAGACTAATACATTCTCTGAACAATAAAAGAGGCAATATCTTTGAGTATCGGTGCCGGCTTCTTCAATTCGTCGAGGGCGGCAACCGCTTTTTCATAATGTTCTTTGGCCTTATCCATTGAGGCTTGCACCCCCATCAAAGCGGGATAAGTCGCTTTGCCACGTTCTTGATCTGAACCGGCATCTTTACCTAATTGTTCAGTGGTCTGCACGATGTCGAGAACGTCATCAACAATTTGAAATGCTAAACCAATATTCCAACCATAGCGAGAAAGAGGCTCAAGTGCGGCATCACTCGCGCCTGCAGCTTGCCCTCCCACTAACAAACTCGCTTCGATCAAAGCCGCCGTCTTTCGATTGTGGATGAAGTTTACAGTGTTCATGTCCACCGCCCGCCCTTCGGACTCAATGTCGACGATCTGTCCTCCGATCATCCCCCCGGTTCCCAAAGCCTTACCCAAGGTGGTAATCACTCGAATGTCTCCGGTGCGAGCCAACAACTCAAAGGCGTGAATGCACAAGGCATCACCGGCTAAAACGGCCGCTGCTTCACCGTATTTTTTGTGACATGTCGGTTTGCCACGGCGAAAATCATCATCATCCATACAAGGCAAATCATCGTGAATCAAAGAAAACGTGTGAAACATTTCTAAGGCAGACGTTACGTAAAAGATCCCTTCACCCTTACCGTCAAAGGCCTCCCAAGCCGCCATCGCCAATGCGGGACGCAACCGTTTGCCCCCAGCAAAAGTACTGTAACGCATGGCTTCATGCATTGTTCCTGGGGCATCATTCACCGAAGGGAGGTGTTCGTCTAATTTTTTTTCGGTCAGCTCACTGACGTGTTTCAGATAATCTAAAGCGCGTTGCATCGAATCCATTGTTTTTTCCAATTCTAAGGGGCTCGGAGGCCCGCCAAAAATAGAAAATCGCACCCAAATTAGGGTGAAGCTCTGTGGGGAATGAGAAAGAAAAGGTGACAACTGGCCTAATTGATTGGTGCTAAAAATTGCAACGACCAAGAGCATTACTGTACTCTGACCAGCAAATGGGGTGTAGAGGTTCCTTTTTATTCAAATAGACGTGTATTTGTCGACTGAGCTTGGAGAATCAGCACCAATCAATTAAGCCAGTTTGGGAAAAAAATGTGCCGCAGGTCGAAGGTGGGCACACTCGAACTCCGGTAAAGGTATTCATAGTGTACCCCCTCGTTCTGACCCTTCCCCTGCGAGGGGGCATGAGTGGTAGCGAGGGAGGATTCACTTAGTGTGAAAATGTTAAGTCGAGGTTGCTGTTATCAACCTGGGCACTCTTCTAATTTATCAAATA
>JBNKYI010000247.1:0-4392 GCA_050300815.1 Fibrobacterales bacterium | reverse complement strand
TGGGGGATTTTTCATCTTCAAAAAAAATCATTAAAGTTTTTCGAAATCCTGCCGATATATGTAAAGGAACCATTGTATCTGCAGAAAAAATGAAACACTTTACGCGCTATAATACTCCATCTCCTCCTCTGCGAGACGAAGAGGAAAGAGAGGCTCACGAAAGCCCTTCAGAAGAAGGAAGTCGTTTAGAGCTTATTCGCAAAAGAGTAGAAAGCGGATACTACTTCAATGAAGGTGTCGATGAAGACATCTCAGAAAAACTCGGTAAAATTTTAGACGATTACGAATTCTAGACTTTAGGACTCCTCTAAAAATTCATTTAAAGGTTTTCTTTAATTGATGAACCAACTCCTCTCTTTTTTCGTCAAAAGAAATTGGAGGTAATTATGGAAACGGATTCGCTCAGTCAAACTCTAGGACTCTCTCGACACTCTAAACTACGCCCGATCCTTCCCTTGCTCGGTAAGCTAGTCTATCAGCCTTATTCTGTCTTGATCACCGGAGAAACGGGAACGGGAAAAGAAGTTCTCGCACGCGCCTTGCACCAACTCACCGAAACACATCACCACCGCTCTCTACCCTTCGTCGCACTCAATGGGGGCGCCATTCCTCAGTCGCTGATTGAAGGTGAGCTTTTTGGATTTAAAAAAGGAGCCTTTACCGGGGCCTTCAGTGAAAATTGCGGACGTATTCGCGAAGCTGAAGGCGGAACTTTTTTTCTAGACGAAATCGGCGAACTCCCCTTAGAAGCACAAAGTCGATTGCTCAGAGTATTACAAGAACGCAGAGTTCGCCCCTTGGGAGAGAGTCGCGAAATTCCCGTTCATTTTCGTTTCATCGCCGCAACTCACCGCTCTCTCGAAGAGCAAGTTCAACGCAACGAATTTCGCGAAGATCTATTATACCGCATTAATATTTTCCGCATTCATCTACTTCCGCTGCGAGAGCGAAAAGAAGATATTCCCTTACTGGCTCAGCGAATTTGGAATCAGCTTCGGCGCCCCGATGGCACCCCTTTACCCGAACTGAGCCTTGCTGAAATACAACTCTTGCAAAGGTTTCAGTGGCCAGGCAACATTCGTCAAATGAGAAACGCCCTCGAACAATTTTCACTCTATAGAGAGTTGGGAATGACCTTAGACGAATTATTGCAAAACGCTATATCTTCATTTCACAACCAAACAACCCCAACCGATTTCAAAAAGGTTTTAGCCGACTGCGACAATAACCGCAGTCAAGCGGCGCGAATTCTTGGGATCAGTCGAGGATCTTTAAATTACCAGCTCAAAAAAATACAGCTTTGCACCTAACCTTCAATCGCCTGTTAAAAAGGCACGCCAAGAGAAAAAGAATGGGTTCCACCGAGAAACTCATGGCTCGAAAAGCCATATTCGCACTTTGCCCAAGGCAGAGTTAAAGCCAATCCCGTTCCCAATTGAAAGAAGTCTCGACCGGCGGCCCAACTGACTCTCCACTGCAATAAATTTGCGGCACTCATTTCTAGACCCAATGGATAATAAATCGATTCATCATTCTGATAGTGAACTCCGACAAAAGGTCGAGACTCTAGCCAACGATTCCAATGAAAAGAGTAAGAAAGTGCCGAGCGCAAACCAAAGGGAACCACAATTTCTCGATGCGCATAAGAGCTCCCATAGCCCATGTTCATTGACTTGAGCATGAATCCCCACCCCAAAAACTGATAACTCGCCGTCAGATCAAAGAGAATCGCCTGAGAAGAATAACTCTCGATTTCTGAGTAAAGGTAGTGAGACCTCGCTTCGAAGGCCCAGGCCCCATAAAGGTATTGGGCCTTTAATCCCAAACCCCAAAAGCCGCTGTGAAACGTTGCCGTTTCTCGACCATAAGTATCATAACCTTGTAGCTCTTCGCCGCCATCTAACACGCCATCGATGCCCCAGTGCATCGCCTCAGCAAAAGGAAACCAAAACACAAAACGACTTAGATGATCTCCACCGCTAAGAGGAAGCCAAGTGCGCTCTATTTTAAAAAACAACAGAGAATCCTTTTGCCAATCCGCCTCATCTAATCCCAGCTGACTGAGCGACTTTGTACTTTGCGGCACTTTGAGCCAAGCGTATTCTGCCCTGCCCTTATCTGTTTTGAAAACTAAAGGAGTGGCCCAAGTGCAAAAAACCAGTGTTAATAGAAAAGCGCTTACTTTCTTCATTAGCGCATATCCAACACTTCTGCTCCTTGCGGCTGTTTCCATTCAAACAAGTCTGTCGGAGGCGTTTTCAAATTTTCAAATTTTAAAATCTTGTAAAGATTCTCGTTAGAAACCACATCGGTCGTCTTAATTTGAACGGGGTACAGAGTGCTAGGATCTAACCAAACCTCCAAGGTTTGAACGCCCTTAATTTTTCCTTGGGGATTGAGCTTGAGATGCCATAGGATCTTTCCATCCAACTGAGCTTCGTCCATGCTCAATGGCTCGCAGGTCAAATACTTAAACAACACCTGTGAAGGGTGAAAGGCCCTATCTAAATCGAGTAGCGACTTGATCAAGACCTGCTGACTTTGCTCGCGATATTCATAGAGGTTCACCCCGTCGCTCAAAAGCTGAAACCCCTTGAGTTCTAGTTTAAAAGCATCTTTCTGGCCCACCCACAATACACCTCTCACCTCTTGGGTTTCACCGGTAAGTTCAGATGTCGCCGCTTGTGAAAATTCGATTTTGGCAGATTTAACTTGATGATAAGCTTTAGCCGATGCTTGCAAAACGTCTTCAGCCTTTTGCGTTGAGGCTTCGACAAGAAAAGGGATTATTAAGAATGCAAATATTTTTTTCATCATTTTACCTGTCATTCGAGCAAAAGAATTTTGTCGTCATTAAGTTTCTTTCTAAGATCTTCTAAAAGCTCTTTTTCTGCCGGCCTCAAGCTTTCTTGACGCTCAATTTGATTGAGTATTTGACGAGAGGTCTTGAGTTTGCCTAGGGCAAAGTACAAATTCGCAGCCCAAAACATCTCTTCTCTTGAATGCACTTGCTTTAGGCACGATTCATTTAAACTCATCGCCTTATCCGGATACCCCAGTTTCAAATACACCCCTCCCAACTCTCGGCGGCGCAAACAAGAAAAATTCATATCGACACTCAAAGCCTTTTCGTAAAAAATTCGACTTTGCAAATACAATTGTTCTTCTTTAAAACTCTGCGCAAAGGCATAAAGACCCACTAATAGCGAATCTCGGCGGTTCGAAGGCTGACTTATCCTTAAAAGGGAATCCAACTTTAACGAGTCTAACGATTTCAACCGCCGATTCGCAAGGCGATTTAGACTCAGCCAAGGCGAATCTGAGAAGTCAAAGGTTTCGAACTCAGACTTCGAAGAATCTGTGCGAGGTTCCTTATCTTCAACTTGCGATGGATGCAGGGCAAACCAGAGAAGAGGGGCGATAATCAACAGCAAAAAAAAACCGAACATCGTATTTTTCATGATTTCTCCAAGTCTCCCAAGAATAGAAAAAAAGCTCCTGTGCTGAACAGGCTCGCCTCTATGGGGTGCGAATTGCTATTTTCGGGGCAATCTGCATAAAAGGACCCCTCGATGAATAAGATTCTTTCTGTAATCGCTCTGATCAGTGTCGCGACTCACGCCTATCAGCCAGAATTTTCTGGATATTTATGGACCAACCTCTGGACCAATTGGGTCATCGATGAAAACGATCAGTTCACCAAGCCCGACAATTATCAAAACACCGAAATTTTCATCAACGCTCTTTTTCCTATCGATCAGGGATTTTCTGCTGAATTTGGACTTTCGGCCAATACCCATGATGCAAATGACGAGACCGTTGTTCCCTTCGGAAAAGCCAAAGCCGCTGATTTTCACCGCAGCCTCGACAATCCCTACTTTTACACTTATTCCGCCAATTGGGATTTTGCTGAAAATGCCCGTTTGGCTTTGGGGATGTTTGCCTATTCTTTTGGAACCATTGAAAACTATGCCCCCTATAATTATGCCTTGAATTACAGTGCCATTCTCGCCGAAAGAAGAATTTTAGGGCTTGGGCTTTTCGCCGGAGGCTTTGAAGTCTATTTAGGTGTGCCCGACACTAAAAACCGCTCGATTTCAGCTCACATCAACTACCCCATTGAAATTTCTAAGACCTCAAATTCAACCCTCGTCATTCACCCCATGTTTGAATACACGACAAATCAAGGGCGAAATCGAAATTTCATTTTGGGAACAACCTATCACTACTCTCAAGGCGATTCGGAATTCGAAAGAGCTTTAGATGGAACATTTGCTCTACTGCCTTATAAAGGGCAAAATTCTTACACCACCTTTAACGAATTTTCACTTCGCGCAGGAGTTTTTACCCTAGGCATGGGTTATTACCACGCCTTCCTCGCTGACGACACCC
>JBNKYI010000246.1:0-4402 GCA_050300815.1 Fibrobacterales bacterium | reverse complement strand
GGAAATGTTCCTGAGGCGATCTTGAGTTATTGGGAACCTTAGGTCGGGGATGTTTGAGATTTGCTTATGAGGAAGCTCCTCTAGCATTTTTAAGATTTCTAACATTTCTGACATTTTGCGGCCCTTTATTGTGAGAAGTTCTGTTGTTCCTTTAGCAGATGTCATAGAAGGCTTCGCTCATTTTTTTTACGTCATGTAAAAGAGTTGTTGAAAGAAGCGCACAGCAAGATTTTTTTTGATAACCACGGTTTTTCGTTGAGCTTGGCTTGGCTTTAAGGCTGTCTTTTAAAATTGTGCAAACTGGCCTAATTGATTGGTGCTAAAAGTGGCCGCAACCCAGAGCGTGATTGTAAACGGGCTTGAGAACGAAGTGTGACTCTTCCTTCTTGTTCAAATAGACCTGTATTTATCGACTGAGCCTAGAAGATCAGCACCAATCAATTAGGCCAGTTTAGAAGATTCGTGTATGATGATGGATTTAATAAGGGTGTCTCTAAAAAATCGAGGACACCTCTATACCATCAGCATTGAAATAAACTGATCGATAAATAGTCCTGAAGCGACGCAAAGCGCAGACAAAATAAGACCGCCGATAACATCTGAAAAATAGTGAACTCCAAAATAAATTCTCAATATTCCCCAAGTCAGCGGAAAGCCAATGGTAAAGGGAGCGAGTTCGGGATAGTAAATTGCCACAACAATTCCCGGAGTCAGGTTATTCATGGTGTGGCCCGACGGAAAAGAGAATTCATCAAGCGGAGCAATTTGAGCCACAACATGGTCAAATTCATTGTAAGGCCGTTTGCGCTTTACTTTTTTCTTAACGGTTTTATAGACGACAATGCTAAACACCGTGCAAACGCTCACGGCTCTAAGGGCCAAAAGGTTTTCTTCGAGCGAATGAAACACGAGAATGTACACAAAAGGAACACCCCAAATGTATCCATCACCTAGACGAGTGAAAGCCCGCAGAAACTGATTGACCTTAGGGTGCAAGTTCAAGGCGTATAAAACGCGCAGTATCTTATTGTCTAATTTTTGAATCAGTTTGAACATTCAGTCAAAAAAGCCTGTAAAAGTCGGGGACGGAAATACAAATCCCAAATATAATTTGAGGGCAACAGATATGAGCAGATTCCTTTGAGGGCAAGGCATTTTTTAGTGCATCTCTTTGCAAATATTTTTCCGCGAATGAATTTTTAGAGGTGCCTATTAGTTTGTATCTTTCTGATCTCTGTATAAGGAGCTCCCATGGCCAAAAATTCTCCCCAACTCACTTCTTTTGCCCGCAAATACATCGCTTTTTCTCAAAAATTTCGCTGGCCCTTACTTCTTGTGGCCCTCGTTCTCGCTTCATTTAGTCTTTTCTACACTAAAGACCATCTGCGATTAAATAAGGATTTAGCGGCTCTGCTCCCTGAACACACCCCCAGCGTCATGGCTCTAAACGAATCAAATCAGCGCTTTGGCTCAACAGATCGCTTTATGATTGCGCTGCAATCAAGCTCTCCTCAGCTGGTGGCTCGCATGCAAGATTCTATCAAAGCCCACATTGATCGAGAGTGGAAAGATCTTGCGATTTCTTCGCAAATCGCCAACGACAATTCTTTTTTTGAAAAACACGCGTTGCTCTATTTACCTCCTGAACACCTCGAAAGAATTCGCGACAATCTCATCACGATCAAGCGCCGCATGGGATCAAAAGGACCTCTAACGGTTAATCTGCTCGAAGAAGAAGAAAACGAAGACGAAGAGCTCGTTTGGTTTGACGCGGATCTCCCCCAAGAGCTCGGATTGCCCGACGAAGCAGCCGATTCTTTTAAAAAGTTTATGTCGGTCGACGAAAAGAAAAGCGACAAATCCGCCTCTAAAGAGTTCAATCCCAAAACCAACGTGCCCGACAGTCTAAAGACTCGTCTTATCGGACAATCTAAAGAGGACATGCTTTTTAACGGCGTTGTGATTGCCAAGCTCATTGAGCCTTCGACGAATATGAACTTTTCTGAGATTGTTTTGCATCGCTCTAGCGCACTTCTCGAACATTTTAGAGCTCAAAGCTACGATGCTCCCATTAAGTTTTCTGTCGAAGGAACTTATGAAGGCCTCAAAGACGTCGACGATATGAAAACCGATGGCATTATATCGACGGCCATCTCGGTCGCTTTGATTCTCTTCTTGCTCTTTTTCTTTTTTAAATCCTTTAAAGCCGCTGTTATTCTAGTGGCGCAAGTGAGCTTCGCCTGTATTTTGATGCTCGGTTTTACAGCAATTGTTTACGGTCAACTCAACCTCTTTACCCTTTTTGTCGGTGCCATTATTATGGGAATGGGAATCGACTATTCAATCCACTACATCGGAACAGCGCAAAGGGAGTTGACAGAATCTGGTGGCGACCTCGATGAAGCCCTGATCGGAACCACTGTACATCTCTTTCGCCCCATGCTTCTCGCTGCACTGACGACCGTCGCTGGGCTGCTCACCTTACTCGTCGCCGATTTCAGAGGCTTCTACGAATTCGGCGTTATCGCCTCAGCGGGAATTCTCTTCAGCATCGCCAGCGCCTTGCTCGGGCTTCCTGTGTTGATCTCTATCTTAGGGGGCCTTCCCGAAAACCGCACCCGCTCTTTGTTGCCCGCCTCTTGGTCTGATCAAAAGATCGGGCTCTTTACCAACCGCATGGCCAAAGGGTTGGTCGTTCTCTCTTTATTGCTTTTGCCTTTCTTGTATTTCGCTGAATTTGAACATAACATGCGCAACTTGCGAGCCGACACAAAGCAAGATAAGAAGGGAAGTGGCATTCACACCTCTGTCGCCCTCTCGAGCAATCGCAAATCAAGCCAACCCGTGGCCGTTTTCGGAGACGATAAAAAAGAGCTCAAGGCTTTGCACGACTCGCTTTCTTATCGCCTTAACGTCGAAAAAGACCCTTACCTGAGAAGTTTTCTGACTCTCTATACTTTTGTTCCCGACGAAGACGAACAAGAAGAACGCATGGAATTGATCGAAGAAATTTCTGACGAAATTCGCTCTTCTGCCTTTGACCAAGTCGACAGTGCAAACAGAAAATTAGTCGATCAATTGCGCGAAATGGTTAAAGTCGAACCCTTTGTTGCCAAAGACATTCCCGAATGGGCTCTCGCTCTGCTCAAAGAAAAAGACGGTAGCTACGGAAAAATCGGTTTTATTTATGGAAGTTTTGAAAGTTGGAACGCTCGAGACGTCGCTAAATTTCAAGACAAATACGGGCATTGGAATTTTGGCGGCAAAGATCTGCGCGCCTTCAGTTCTTCTTTCATCTTTTCTGATGTCATTCGAGCAGTCAAACGCGACTCTTCGAGTATGGCAATCTTGATCATTCTCGTTATCATGGCCACTCTAGCGCTCAGTCTGCGCAACCTGCGGGCTGTTACCGTTTGCGCCATCAGTCTTGGCTTGGGGGTTTTGCTCACCGTTGAATTTATGGGCGTTTTTAATGCGCTTTTCGGAATTGGCAAAGTTGGTGTTTTCAACGTTATCGTAATTCCTACCCTACTCGGCGTAGGGATCGATAGCACCATACACCTGCTCAGTTCTTTTCAAATGGGAACCCGTCGCCTACGAGACCTTATAGACACCACCGGAAGAATGGTCATCGCCTCATCGCTAACCACCGGAGCGGGATTTTTTGGCGTTCTCTTTGTCAGCCACAAAGGAATGCGCACCATCGGAGAACTCGCCGTGTTGGGAATTTGCTGCACCTTAATTGCCGCGCTTTTCATCACCCCTTGGCTTTCTCATAAATTCCTGAATAAGGACTCGTAATTGTGGTCGAATACTACCTGAATCATCTCGAAGAGCACCTCGTCGTTTTTAAAACCCTCGCCTCTCTTAAGCACGACCTTATTCAGTTGGCCAAAGAATGCGAACACACCTTAAGAGCTGGTGGCAAAATTCTGATCGCCGGCAACGGCGGAAGCGCTTCTGACGCTCAACACATCGCCGCCGAACTCACCGGCCGTTTTGAAACTCAGCGCAAAGCCTTAGCCGCTCTAGCCCTCACAACAGATACCTCTGCTTTAACTGCGATTTCTAACGACTTCGGCTTTGATTCTGTCTTTAGCAGACAGCTTGAGGCCTTGGCTCGCCCCGGAGATCTTTTTATTGGGATATCGACCAGCGGCAACAGTCCCAACATATTAAAGGCCCTCGAAAGCGCGCGCGCTTTGCAATGCACCTGCTGGGGATTTTCGGGAAGGGGCGGTGGAAAAATGAATGACTTTCTCTGTGAGCGCAATCTCGTGGTCGACAGCCTGCGCACCGCCCGCATTCAAGAAGCTCATATCTTTTTAGGACATACCCTTTGTGGATTTATTGATGAGGCCTTTAAAAATGACGCCTGATTTCTCAACGGTTCAACTTCTTG
>JBNKYI010000245.1:0-4428 GCA_050300815.1 Fibrobacterales bacterium | reverse complement strand
ATTTTAAGAGAAAATGTAGATTATCGCTTTAAACTGCAAATTCCCCCAATTGGCAAAGAGGCGGTGCTCGTTACTGCTGGTGGCAACCCGCGCCAATGGATCAAACAGCTAAGAGCGCATGGGCTCGAATTCAAGAAAATCATCTCTCGCCAAGATCACGATCCCAATTTCTATCCCTTTCTCTCTCACGCCCTTCAACAAAACCCCACAATCACTTATGTTATTGGCCACAAAGAAGCGGCCAAGTTACCCCAGCGATTTCGACCCGCCAATCTGAAAATTATCGAATCCCAACTCGAGTGGTTACATAAAGATTTTCCGTGGTGCACGGGGAAGCACCCCAGTTTGCAGTGATTTTTATACTTTCTGGCCATGAAGCAAATTCTCTATGTTTTAACGATTCTAACTGTCGCACTCCTTTCTATCGCCCACGGTCAAAGCCCCAAACTCGTCGGGGAAATTGATTACTACAGCGCTCTGCGAAGCATCAACCACCTAAACGCCTTAGGCGACACCTTAGTTGTCAGTACAAATCAGGGTGTCACTTTTATCGTTGATGACCAGCAAGTTCTTTTTGGGAAAAAAGAGGGAATCACTCAAAGCAATACGCTGCAAACCCTTACGACCTCTAAAGGTTTACTCGCACTGAGCGATAAGGGAACGTTGAGTTCTTTTCTCCCTACACAGCAATCTTTCAACACACTGCATACAAGTTACACCAGCGCAGGATACACCCCTTTACGCCCTCACGCAATAAGTTACGGAAGGTATCTGATTTTGCCTTTTCAAGAGGGCCTTTCTTTTTTTGATCTCAACGAAAATCGCTCTTACCTCACCGTTACCAAAATCGGCAATCTACTCATCGAAAACTCACAATTTAAAGACATTTACCTTTATAACGATACCCTTGCCGTACTCATTGACCAACAGATTTGGACCATTCCCGTCGATTCAACTCACCTAGACTCTGCCCAACACAGCAACGGTAAAAAAGTAAACGTTGTCGACCCTAAGCAATGGTTTTTACTACGCGACTCTCTTGCCGCTAATCTGCAAACACTCTCGTATCGCGACAGTCTACAAGCTCGACCAGGCATGGGCAAGTGGGAATTTTCAGAAAACGAAAGTCGAGCTCTGTCTAATGTAATGGATACCCTAATTATCGATGGCAAAAAGATCACCGATTCTCTTTTTTATCAAACCACTGGCGACTCAAACACCTTAAACAATTCTGTGATTGATTTTATAAAAATCGGAAAAACAGAGTATCTAACGAATGGAAAAACTCTTTTCAAAAACACTTTAAATGCCGAAGAAGTTTCTCTTAAACACTCTCTCGCCAACGAAAACTACACTAACCTTCTCATTTCTGGATCTGTGTTTGCCTGGGCCGTGCAATCCCTTTGGGTTCTCAATAATGAGCAGTGGGATTCTGCAGGAAGCTTTCCCAGTTATAACCCAGAAGCCGGCCAACTTTTTGCCAAGCGATCACAACCTATTGCTCGTTCAAAGACTGGAGATCTCTATATCGGCAGTTGGGGAGGAGGTATTCACCGCACAGGATCAAATGAAAACCGTCAATATCTTCCCTCTTCTGGCGATTGTTTAAAAGGCGTGTTCACTGCGGCACCCAATTACGCCATCGTGACAGGTCTTACCACAGATGCAAAGGGCAATGTCTGGTTCGCCAATTACAGTGAAGACGCCACCGACAAATACACCATTGGATACATTGATAAAACTCAAGAAATGACTTGTTTCGCAAGTATTGGAACCGGCAAACAAACCGGCGAACTCCAATTCAATCCTTTTGATTCGACAGAGCTTGTTGTCGTCTACTATACGGGCATTGACATTTACGATGTGCAAGCCGATATTCCTGAACTCAAATCCACCAAAGACGCCTCTCATGTCAATGATATTTTTCAAGTTGAGTGGGATGGACAAAAGCGTATGTGGGCATTAGGTGGAGACCGTCTCATCTTGCGTTGCCCCGAAAAATTGATTGATGGCATTTGCTTTAATCAAGATTTCAAAGATAGTCTCTTAGACGTTTCTCTTATATTTGGCGTACAAGGGGGGGGATTTTCTAATCTCGAACGCGACCCACTCGGCAATCTATGGCTCTCAACCCGCAGCGCAGGAGCATATTACATCGAAGCCTCTAAAGACAGTTTAAGGGGCTCTGACGTGACTCATTTTGATCGCACATCGGGTCTTTTTTCTGACGAAGTTTATGACATCAAAGTCAATCAAAACTCAGGTGAAGTTTGGTTTTTACATCCCGATGGAATTACCGTATATCAATCTCAGGCCAGAGATGCCAGCCTTTATTCACCCGAGCAAGTGCGCGTTTTTCCCAATCCCTATCGAGCCGATCGCCACCAAGCGATCACCTTTGACCAATTGCCCCAAAATTCAGAAATTCTGATCTACAACGAAAGTCGACAACTTGTTACCCGAATTCAAAAAGACGATATCGTAGGTGGGTATTACAAGTGGATTCCCACAACCCATTATGGCAAAGCCATCAAGGGGGGAGTCTATACTTGGGTCGTGAAAAGCCCCCATGCAAATCGAATGGGCCATCTAATTGTCGTTAAGTAGGTGTAAGATTTTTTTTAAATCGACGACAAAGAGCTGCCGAGATTAAAACCAAAGAAAAAGGAGATCCTGTGCTGAAACAACTCTTATTTATTGTCACTCTTTTCTTCACTTCTGCCTTTTCTTATTCTGAGTCTGAAGTTTGGAAAAATTACCAAGCCATTCTAAACCGTTCGACGACCAGTTTGAAATTCACTGCTAAATACGGAAATTTCACCCAAACCGCTGTCGATTACGAGAAATTATCAACAGATCCTATGTTACAAAAGCTCATTGAAGAGCAAAAAGCAACACTCAAAGCAACAGACCTACCTATTCGCCAAGACGAGGCAAAGATTTTTTGGATTAACGCCTACAACTTTTTTACCCTTGTCGATATGTCTTCTGAATGGCCCGTCAATAGCATGAAAGACATCGGCTGGACTCAAGATCATCACGAAGTGGGCGGCAAAATCTATTCTTTAGATCAAATCGAGCATCAAATCTTGCGCCCCATGAGAGACCCTCGCGTTCATTTCGCTATCAACTGCGCTTCTGTGGGATGCCCCTCTCTCAACAAATCTGTTTACACCTTTCGCGACAGTGAAAAACAACTCGATGAAGCCGTTAAGAACGCACTCAAAAACCCATTGCATCTTGTCGTCACCCCTAAAAATAACGTCATTGCCACCAAGTTGTTTGACTGGTTCGAAGACGACTGGGGAGGTGCAGAGGGCGTCGCCCAATTTGTCTCTAAATACGGCCCAGTCCAAACTCAAGAAGTCGGAGACTTTTCATACGATTGGCGGGCAAATACCAAAGACAACTTCAGAGAAAAATATCGCGAGCTTCAAGGGGATTACCCCCACCTCAATATTGTGGTTAGCCAAGATTGATTTAAACTGGCCCCTTAATTCGCCAGGCTCATTTGAGGTTTACTCTTCGCCAATTTTGTAAGCCAAATATTTTCGGGGGCTTTGCTATCTTTCCCGCCCATGAGAGATAAAGTCCGTAAAGTTATTGAAAAATACGAAGAGCTCGAAGCCGAGCTCGGTAATCCCGATGTTGTAGCCGATCAAAAGCGGTTCGCCCGAATCAACAAAGGGTATAAAGACCTCGAAGAGGCCGTTCAACTCGCCCGCGAATACTTGATGATGCTCAATGACATTGCCGAGTACAAAGAAATTCTAAATGATAACTCTGACGCTGAGATGGTGGGGCTGGCCAAAGAAGAACTTCCTGGGCTACAAAAACGACTTCCCGAAATTGAAGACCGCTTGCAGATTTTGATGGTTCCTAGAGACCCTCACGACACGGCTAACGTCATTTTAGAGATTCGCGCTGGCACCGGAGGAGACGAGTCTTCGCTCTTTGCCGGAGATTTACTGCGTATGTATCGCGCCTATTCAGAAAGACAAGGCTGGTCATTCAGCATTGACGATGCAAACGAAGGCACCGCCGGAGGTTATAAAGAAGTCAAAGTTTCGATAGAAGGAGCGGGCTCTTACGGGATTCTCAAATTCGAATCGGGAGTTCATCGCGTTCAGCGAGTTCCCGCGACTGAAAGTCAAGGGCGAGTTCACACCTCTGCAGCAACCGTTGCTATTTTGCCCGAAGCTGAAGATGTCTCTGACATTGAGCTTAACGACGGCGATTTGAAGATTGACACTTACCGGGCCTCAGGGGCCGGGGGTCAGCATATCAACAAAACAGACTCGGCCATCCGCATCACCCACCTTCCCTCGGGCTTGGTGGTGACGAAGGGCTCGAACATCCGGCTGCGGATCTTCTCGGGCACCCCCGGACCTTCGTCGGAGATGGTGATCTCCACCTCGGAGCCCCGGT
>JBNKYI010000244.1:0-4478 GCA_050300815.1 Fibrobacterales bacterium | reverse complement strand
GGCGGTTTGGCAGCGCCCGGTCGCGGTCAGGGCGCTGTGGCCTTCATGCTGTCACGCTCGCAAAAGGCCGCAAACGAGTCGTCGAGCGCATCGCGTCCTTTGCGCCAACCACGGGCATCGTGGCGCAGATCAAGTAAGTCGAGGTCTTGATAATACTCTACCGTATCTCCGGCAAGAAGGTATTGCCCCACAGAGTCTCGACCCCAAACCGAACCCGTGCCTTTAAATAATTTTTTCTTTTTGAAATAAAAACCTTTTTGGGCCTTTAGTAACCCAGCGGGGTGTTCAAAAATAACGTCCCCTTGCAGTGAAAGATTCTCGGCTCCGGTATCCCATAAGGCTTTTTGAGAACTGACTTTGAGCTGATCATGCTTGAATTGAATATGCCCAGTTAACTCAATTTTTTGGGCACTCTGACTGCCTTGCATCAGATCGGCGTGTTCAAGAATGAGTGGAGTGCTTTGGGCGTGCGAAGGGATTGTTGATATTGCGAGCAACGCCACGATGAGCCAGAAATGCGAGAAAATGCGGGAGGAATTATTGAACAAAACCACCTCCCCGACTTTCAATATCTTGGAAAATAGCTTTGACATTTGACAAAATACGCCACTCTTTAAGTCTAGAATCAGACTCGAAGCCCGTGCCAATAAGTACGTCACCTTCTTCAGAAATCACTTTAACCCGACTTTGAGTGCGCACGAGGTTGGATTTTTTATCCCAAATCAGTGAATCGGCCATGACGGTAGCCCCTTCAGGACTACGAGCCTCAACATGCCCTTGGGCATTAATGAAACTAAAATCTTCATCCATCGAAGCAGAATCTGCTTTTAACCACGCCGAAGGTTTTCCCAAACTATCAAAAAGATCGACCAGCACGGGTTTGGCAAAAATTCGCTCGGTTCCCCCCCAGCGTTCGAGATGGAAAGTGCGCATCTTCCAAACCAAGTGCTCTTTCTTACGCATTTCCATACGCGTCGTGTCGTTAAATTCCATAAGGGGCTTGGGCTTTACCTGGCGATCAGGTAAAGGCTCGTCAATTTTGGAACAGGCACTCAGGGCGAGAGCGATGAGAAGAAGAATGAGTGGCAAGTCAAATTTTCCTTTAGATTTGGCCTGATAAATAGCAAATTTTGGGGGTGAATTCTCTATCTGACATTTCTTGGTTTACGAATATTGAAGTTCGCTACTCTGAAACAGACGCAATGGGCATCGTTCATCACAGTGCCTATGTGCCTTGGTTTGAGCTTGGCCGAATTCGATGGTTGAGCGAATTGGGTTTGCCCTATGCCGAACTTGAGCGACAAGGGCGGCAAATTCCCGTGTTGGGTTTACAAGTCGAATACAAAAAACCGATTCATTTTGGCGGTGAAATAAGACTTGGTGTAGGTTATCGCCAGATTTCTGCAGTGAAATTTCAGTTTTGCTATGAGGTTTGGTCTCAAAACTTGCTCTGCACAATGGCGTCGACAGAGCACGTTGTCGTCGAAAATGGCCGCCCAGTGAGAATCCCCTCTTGGTTGACTGAAAAAATGTAAACCCTGCTCTTTTCGCAATTTTCGTAGGTATCGCAAATAAAAAGTCATTTGGTTAATAGGCTATAAATCATTACATTACAAGGGATTTATTTGCTTTTGAATGCAGAAGACAATAAAATTTCACAGAAAAAAGAAAAAAGAGTAAAGTTTGAGTGCACCCTTGGCGATATAAGTGTTGAGACCTGTGCAAATAGAATTTCTTCCCAATCTGATTCTATTTGTGAATCTCCGATCACAAGGGTGAATATCTTCTAGGTATTCACCTTTTTCTTTTTAATTTTCAGGGTGTTAAAACGAAGGAGTTTATGTGAAAGAGAGCTTTTTTGACAAAGTCAAGAAAACCCTTGCAAGGGGAGCAACCCAATCGGCCAGCGCAATCGAAGAGGCTGCCCGCACGGGAAAATTGCACCTAGATATTATGAATGAAAAACGCAAGCTCAATTCAAATTTTGAAGAGTTGGGTAAATTTCTTTACCAACAGATTGAAGCACAAGGCGAAGAAGGCGTAGATGGAGATCCCGAGTTGATTAAAAAAATTGGCGAGATCAAATTGATTAAAGATGAATTAGCGCGTCTGCGCAGCCAGCTTGATTCTGGTGAGAGAGTAGACGAAGAAGATGAGGATTACAAATCAGGCGTGTGAAAAACAAAAAAATTCGCATTCACATTTTTTCTAAAGATGCTGGGCATCGAAGCGAAGAGTTTGGCTGGATACGGGCGACTTCGTGGTTGCTCGTGTTTCTTATTTCATTGTTGGGCATTACTTGGATGATCAAAGAGCCCGATTTGTATGAACGTTTGGTTTATCAGAATTCGTTAGGTGGCTTGAAAGTTGAGAATCAGGCGCTGAGAAAAACCCTTAAAGAGGTTCGGCAGAAAGAAATTGTGCTTGATTCTTCGCTGCGCGAACTCAAAGGTGTCGTTGGCAAGGTGAGTAATCTTGCTGGGGTTGTGCCCGATACGCTTCTCGAAAAACCATTGATGTCGAGTCGAGATTTCTTAGAAGAAATTTCTTTTGTGCAGGATGAGATGGAAGCCGCTCTGATTCGTATTGAAGAAAATAAAAGCAAATTAAATTCGCTTCCTGTATTGTATCCCGTTAAGCATCGATATTTTATTTCAGCGGGATACGAGGCTCGCCTTGATCCGTTTACGGGAACTTGGTTGCCTCATAGAGGGATTGATTTTCCGGGAATTGTTGGAGATACGGTTGTGTCTACGGCGCACGGTCAAGTGGTTGACGTGGGTCTTTCGAAAATTCACGGAACTTATATTCGAGTAGATCACAATAATGGTTTAACGACTCGCTATACTCACCTTTCGCAAGCATTGGTAAAAAAAGGAGAGCAGGTGAAACGGGGTGAGCCCATTGCTCTGCTGGGAAATTCTGGCCGCAGCACAGGAGCTCATCTCCATTATGAAATTCGTTTTAAAGACCGTTTGCTAAACCCAAAATCTTTTATTCTTCCAGATACCTTTTAGGAGCAATTATGTCTGACACACCAGCCTTTGAACAAAATATCATCGCTCTAATTTGGGACTTTGATAAAACGTTGATTTCGGGCTATATGCAGGCTCCCTTGTTTGAACACTATCAAATTGATGGAGATCAATTTTGGAAGGAAGTTCGTGGGCTCAAGGATTATTATGCGCGTCAAAACGTAGTCATTAATAATGATTCCATTTATTTGAACCATATCTTGACCTATGTTCAACAGGGTAAGCTTCCTGGTCTAAGTAACGCAAAACTAAGGGAGCTGGGGGCTCAACTTGAATTTTATTCGGGTTTGCCCGAATTTTTTGAAAAGGCAAAGCATCATATTGAAAGTCAGAAGGCCTTTGCCAAGTACGACATTAAGGTAGAGCATTACATTGTGTCAACAGGCTTTGCTGAGATGATTAGGGGATCATCTATTGCGCCTTTTGTCAAGTCGATTTGGGGTTGTGAGTTTATTGAAAAGCCGGCATTGCCAGGCTATATGACGGCGGCCCTTCCCGACGAAACCTCTTCAGAAATATCCCAAGTGGCCGTAGCTTTAGATAACACCTCTAAAACAAGAGCTCTCTTTGAAATCAACAAAGGAGCCAATCTTTATAACAATATTGATGTGAATTCAAAAATTCAAGGCAAAAACCGTCGGGTTCCCTTCGATCATATGATCTATGTTGCTGATGGTCCTTCAGATGTTCCTGCATTTTCAATTATGAGACTCTTTCAAGGTCGCGCATTCGCTGTTTATACGCGCAAAGACATGGCGGGTTTTCGTCAAGTTGATCAACTTCGCAAAGACGGTCGCATCGATATGTTTGGCGAGGCAAATTACGAAGAGGGCTCGCAAACGTACCTATGGTTGATGGAACACTTGGAGCAAATTGCCGAGCGAATTGCACGTCGCAAAGAAGAGAATATTCATTCTTCGGTTTCGGCCCCTCCTCGTCACTTGTAAATTTGTAATCAAAAATCTAAACCAATCGTCATCTAACTTATGGAAGTCATTGATATTCAATAGCGAAATGATCTAGGATGTAATCACTTTTTTGTTTCTATTGATTTTGATTTTAAAGTGGTGCTATATTTGTTCTATGGCAAAAGACATCTATCAATACGAGGACTTTAAAAAGTGGCTGTCGGATCTTTTTGATGAAAAGCAAAAGGAAAATCCGAGTTATTCTCAGCGACAACTCGCTCGTGATGCTGGAATTTCTAATCCGGGATTGTTTAATGATGTTTTAAAAGGTCGGCGTTCTTTGAGTCGAGAGATGGCAAAAAAGCTATCAAAGGCCTTCGGATTAAATCAACGAGAAGTAGAGTATTTCGCGTTATTGGTCGAATTCGGGCAAGCCAAGAAGCCCGAACTCAAAGAAGAAGCCTATCAAAAAATTTTATTTAGAAGAAGCCGCTCTCAATTTGCCAGAATTCATCCCGAATTGGTGAAATATTAT
>JBNKYI010000243.1:0-4521 GCA_050300815.1 Fibrobacterales bacterium | reverse complement strand
AAATCGGGGAATGAAACAAAAAGTGAAAAAATGGAGTGGCCTCTCCACGTTAAAGTCAGCCTTTGTGCTCTTAAAAAATCATCGCGAACTCTGGCCCTTGTGTATCGTTCCCATTGTGCTGAGCGCCCTTGCATTTATCGCGGGATTTTATGTATTTGGCGATGTTTATGACTGGATGAGAGACTTTCTTCCTCAGTTTGATTCTGCGCGAAACTACGAAACCAGCGACAGTTGGTTTATCGTCGCGATCTTCAAATTGATCTGGATTTATTTTCTGAAAATTTTAAGTTGGCTCACCGATTTTTTTATTGGCATTATTACCCTCATTGTGCTTTATCAGATCGGGCTGACGCTGCTCGCCATCTTAGCTTCTCCTTTTAACGACCGCATCGGAGCGAGAGTTGAGAAAATTGCAAACCCCTCAGCAGTCGTCAAAGAAGAACCCTCTCTGCTCTCTTCTGTTCGCATTGCCGCAATCACCGAGTCGCAGCGTTTATGCTTATTTTTAGGTGTCTTTGTTCCCCTTTATCTCTTCAGCTTTTTACTTCCTGGTATAGGGCAAGGGGTTCTTAGCGTCATTACCCCCATTTACACCGCTCTCTGGCTGAGTTATGACAGCCAAGTCTACGCGATGGATCGTCGCAAGTGGCCTATGAAAAAGAGACTTTCTTTTCTTTTAAAACATCCCATTGACAATTTAGTGCTTGGTTTTTGGATGATGCTGATGATGCTCATTCCCCTTTTGCACTTTTTGGTTTTTCCCGTTTTTGTCACGGCAGGCACGCTCAACTTTTTAGACCGCTATGGCGAAGAAATTGCCGATGCTTGATTCCACCTCCTTTTTTTTAAACTGAGCTTATGAAATTTTTTGTTTTTTTATGGATCGCTTTCACTTTAAGTTGGAGCAGCCCAACAGAGTCTTCCCAGCTTTTATCTGAATTCGACCTCTCTACCCCCCGAGCCACGCTTAAGGCCTATTTTGACTGCATGCGCGAATGGTCAACAGGAGGAAAAGAAAAGGTCTATGAGCTCTTCGAAATATTTACGCCCGAGACTGAAGCCCGCCAGCAAGAAGGCATCTTTTATTCTCAGCTGCTTAAAGACATACTTGATCGCACTGCCATCATTCAATACGATACCCTACCTACAGATTCCACTCTGCGCAGCTATGTGCTGATGAATTTTAAAGAAGGGCCCATTCGGCTTCGCCGCGACGCCCACGGGCAATTTCGCTTTAGCGAGTCAACCTTGCAAAGGCTCGATGACATTTATGCCCGAATATTTCAGCAACCCCTGCTCAATGGGGCCATAGAAATCGAAATGAGCCCCCCTCTCAAAGTCAGACAATACTTGCTTCGTTATCCCCTTCTGAACAAAGAAACCTTGGGTATCAAAAATTGGCAATGGATTCTTTTAATCCCCCTCATCGTTATCGCCACCTTACTCTATGGTTTAATCCACATTGCAACTCCCCTTTTGCTCAAAAGGCTTTTTGCCCAATATGAAAATGTGCGCACCCTTAAAATAGGCAAACCCCTCGGACTTATCGCGGGATCTGGCTTGCTCGTTGTCTCACTTAAGGGATTGGTACTCCACAACAATAACTTTCTCTTCGGAGCGCTCACCGTCGCTTTTCACGGCGTTTTTTACTACAGCGTCCTTTGGTTTCTTTGGGGAGCCATCAATGGCTTAATTCACCTTTTTGAAATCAAAGCTCAAAAAACAGAGTCTAAATTTGATGACCTCTTAGTTCCTATGTTTCGCACGGCCCTGCGCATTGTGCTTGGCATACTCGCTGTATTTATGGGATCTAAAATTTTTCACTACGATGTCACCCACCTTATTGCCGGGTTGGGAATCGGTTCTTTAGCCGTCGCCTTAGCCGCCAAAGACACCATCGAGAATCTCTTTGGTTCTGTCACGGTGGTCATTGACAGGCCCTTTCACATTGGGGATTGGGTCGTTATTGGAGATACCGAAGGCACCGTAGAAAAGCTCGGTTTTCGCTCAACTCGCATTCGCACTTTTTACGACAGCCAAGTTTCTGTTCCTAACAGCAAATTAATTTCTGCGGTTGTCGATAATATGGGGCAACGCGTTTATCGGCGAATTAAAACTTATTTGAGTTTGACTTACCAAACCCCTCCCGATAAAATCAGCGCCTTTTGCGAAGGCATCAGAGAGCTCATTCGTCAGCATCCATACACTCGCAAAGACTACTATCACGTTTACTTCAATCAATTCAACGCCAGTAGTCTTGACGTCCTCTTATACTGCTTTTTACAAGTCGAAGACTGGGCCATGGAACTCAGAGAAAGAGAACGACTTTTTCTCGATATCATTCGCCTTGCCGAAGAGCTGGGTGTCGAGTTCGCCTACCCCACCCAAACATTATTTATGCAACACATTGAAAGTTCTACAGAAAAAGCGTCTCTAAATGCGGTTGCATCTGCTGCAGAGTTCGCACGCCAGCTTTCTCAAAAACACTTTGAAAAGGGGCAAGCCCCCAGAAGGGTCAAATACGAATGACTGTCCACGTTTCTTTCATCTCTGATTCGTGGTGGGGGCAAGAACCCGGCTGGGATCACCTGTTTTCAAAACAACTCCTCGCCCAATTTGCCGAAGTGGATTTCGATTTTCGATTTTTTCAAATCACAGACTTTGCTGATAAAGAGCTGCATTCTCTGCAAATGAAAAAACTAATCGCCCATAATTCCCAACACATCGTCTGCGCCATAGATCAGCCCCCAATGAACGACACCTTTAAAGACTTTCTAGGGCTACTCCCCAAAAAATCCCACGGAGATATCTGGATGCTTGAGGTTCCGTTACTCCTCTATGGGTCAGATGCTCATGCCCACGAAAAACTCAAAGAAGACCATCAGAAGATGGCGGCATTTTGTGCCAGCGATAAATTGCACTGGATTGATCCCAGCGATTATTTTCAAAATTACATCAATTTGCAAATCGAAAAAAATGGCAACTTGCACGCCTTGCACAAGGGAAAAGGGGAATTGACACTTCTTGGTCAGCTCTTGCTTAGTGAATTCGTTCGAATGCATTTGCAAGGTGGGCTTTAATGTTTGCAAACTGACCTCAGAGACACCTCAGAGGTGACTCTGAGGTGTCTCTGAGCAGAACTATTCTTCGAATTTCTCTGCGAATCCAGATGTTTCCAAACTGGCCTAATTGATTCGAGCTCATTTTCCAAGCTCATCCGATAAATTTGGACTTGTTTGAATAAAAAGGAAACCCCACACTTCGCTTGCAGATTAGAATGCAATAATATTCTTGCCTATTCCAATTTTTAGCACCAATCAATTAGGCCAGCTCTTAAAGTTTGGGAACTCTAAGCATTTGCCCCTCGTGAAGATTTTCTAAATCCACTTCTCGATTTAACGCTTGCAACGAAAATCGAATAACCGATTGGGGTAAATCCTCTGTCCAAGAACCGTAACTTGCACGAAGCACATCTCTTAAACTTTTCTGCCCCTCTCGCACAGACACCGTACGATAATAGGCAGAATTTTCGGCGTCTTGAGACCATTCATTTAACCTGTTGAGAAAGCGAGCACTTTTCTCTTCACGACTAAGCACCTGGGGTCGAGGAATTTCTGAACTCGATTTCTGCCCCGTCTTTCCCACTTGAGAAGGGTCAATAGCGGGCGCATTGGGGTCGATGAGCAGTCCTACTTTTTTCTCTTCTTTCTCAGTGTCTGCAACCTTTTCACTCTCTAAAAGACTATCGAGATGATCTAAAAATGCTTTGTCTATTTTACTTCGCAAGTGATATTTTTTGCCCACCTCAACTCGGTAGAGATCTCCTTCGGGAGCTTCACAAGCCATTAAAAGTGAGAGAAGCACAAATCCTAAAAGCGTTTTTTTCATAAAATTCTCAGCAAGTATCAATAAGGGTTCAATGAGTCATCTGAATATGTTAAAGCAGAGCCCTGATGCTTGTTAAATGTAAACATTCCCTAGCCATAAACCCAATCGCTAAATAAGGGCACCTCTAAAATTTAACCTTGTAAAACAACACTTGAGAAGAGACTAATTTGCGATAATCCCTTGAGATTTTGCAATTGCTAAGTTAAATTTAGCCCAAAATTTTTCTGGGAAATAATTATGAAAGATGGACTTCATCCAAAATACAATCCCGTGATTTTCGTAGATACCACTTCTGGTGACGAATTCATCACACGTTCAACAGTAACGTCTAAAGAAACTCGCGACATCGACGGTGTAAGTCACTACGTGGTTTCTGTAGAGGTTTCTTCTTCTTCTCATCCCTTCTGGACAGGTAAAGTTCACCACGTGGATGCTGCTGGTCGTATTGAGCGTTTCAAAAACAAATTTGGAACCAACGTCGACACCGGCAAACGCAAGACTCGCAAAGACGTTACTCGCAAGTCAGAAGACTAATTTGATAACAATCGACTTTGTCGAAAAGGGGCTGTCTCATAACGGACAGCCCCTTTTTTCATTTTGTTTACGGTGAATTTCTTTTTACAGTTGGGTTTA
>JBNKYI010000242.1:0-4532 GCA_050300815.1 Fibrobacterales bacterium | reverse complement strand
AAAAATTCGAGACTATGAAGTCGCGATAGATGACGGTATTAAACTCGCTGTTCCTGTCAGTGCGGGAGGCCAATAATGAAAACGAAAATAGATATGATGAAATCTTTATTTTTAACTGCGACGCTGGCTCTGACTTCGGTCTCTGCCGTTCACTCACAGTCTGCGGTCGTCTCAGAATCCAAACCCCAACAGGAATCCTTTAGTGCAGAGGCCTGTAACGAACACTGGAATTTAAACGAGTCTTTTTTTACGGGGATGAGCGAAGCGGATATTGAGGCGAAGTTAAAGACCCTTGAATTTGTTCCGCCTCGCATCAAAGGAGTCACGACAAGTGCTGAGGGCAAAGTAAACGTTGAAGTGGTTCCGGCTTATATCAACGGATATGGCCCGACCAACTACACGACCTTGATCTTTTCGCGTTCTCCGCTTATCAATCCTCAGGTCGATTGTGAAGAGAGCAATGAGAAGTCAAAGTCTGACCACGTTTGCCTGAGTTTAAAATACGGCGAGTTGGGTTTTGGCATGGATAAAGTGGTTCCTGTTGAGGTGAATGTCGAGGGGGGCTTAAAGGCAAATCAGTTTTATTATATCTCGGCGGCGGGCTACAATTGTCATCCTCGCCACGTGCCTTCTTCAACTTCGTGGATTAACTATCTAAACACCGATGTCAACACCCATGCCTCGGTCAGTGTGGCGGGCGATGATGTGCTCAAAGAAACCCCGCTGATTCGCGCCTTTGGGGGCCGTTATCTGCAAGTTAATTTTACGGTGCCCGCCAATACCGACTACGAGTTGGTTCTCAACCCAGAAAAGAACAACGTGTCGAACCCTCCTGCGGCAGTTGCAAATACCGAGAGAAAAGCGACGGCTTTTCTCTCAAAAAATGCGCTTGAAGGAAGCAGCTGTGATGGGGTTCCCCGCTACATCAATACCTTTAGTTCAAATATCAGTCCGGCGCCCGTTTCTCCGCAGGCGATACTCAATTGCTCGACGGTGGGGGGCGGCAGCAAAAAACGCTATTCGATTTTGATCGACGCCTTTGCGCTCATTAGCACCATCGCCCCCGCAGAACGCAGGGTGATCGTAGACATTCGCGTTAAAGACCCCAATCTATCGACTGCGATCAACGAGTTGTTAAACGAGCAACTCTGGGCCGGTCACAATGGGATACGGGAGCAGAGCGTCTATCTTGATAACAAAAAAGAAGAAGTGCATTTTTTGCTCTCTCTGGTAAATTTGCAACGCTATGTGAGCACTGCAGGGCTCAGTTTCTTAGGGCCTCAGGTCGATAATGACAAAAATCTGATCTATAAAGATTATGACTTGGTGAGTTGCAGCGGCTCTGCTTTGCCGAGTTGTATCGATTTAAGCAATACGCTATCGACCTTGGGCTCTCAAGAGTATTTAAAACTTCTTTATACGGTGATTAACCGAGGGATTGGCGAGAGCTTTTATACGGCCTTTCACAACACCATGTCTGAGTTTGTGCAACAGAGTGCAAAGCCCAATTTTAATCAATTGATTGGAGCCATAGAAAACTTTGAATTTTCTAAAAAGAGTCTTTATATCATCCCTTCGGCCGAAGCTAAAAAAAGTTTGTTGGGGCTAGACCAAGCCAAAAAAGTAAACCTTGATCTCTTTAATGAAGAGGTGCTCAGAAGAGAAAATGGCCGTTTGCGAGTGCATTTGCGCAAAGGCAAGCGCAGTGGGCTCGATCCCGAACCCAACGAGGATTTTATTCTCTTTCGTTCAGAAGAGCGCTGGTGGCGCTTTTGGAGTAATGAAAGAGAAATTGACTTTGACGATAAGGTCACGCGCGAACTCGCCTTGCAGACCACCAAAGAGGGGGTGAAAGACACCAAAGAGGGTGAAATATTCACTGACATTACCAAGAGTGTAACAAAGAATGGAGGCCTGGGCTATCGAGGCGAAGAAAAGGGCAGCTTCTTTTATGGCATCGAAGTGATTCCCGATTACTTTGTGTTGAGCAGCGATGGCACGACGCCCTTAGATGGGGTGATTCCCGTTTATATGCCCAAAGACCGATTTGGAATGAATGATGTTCCTGTTGAAGTGATGAGTGTCGATGCCATTCGCTTTTTGCAAAGCGAAAAAGGATCGGTTCCTGCGGCCAATATTTTGCAACCCAATGTGATGCGAGCCTTGGCTCTGCCCAGCTTGGGCGATCATGAGAAGTATGATCTTCCGGTGTTAAAAACCTGTAGATTTATCAAGGCAGCAGACGGAGTGGCGATCGATTACACCCAGTGTTTTACCGTTGACGATGACCAAGCCGATACCGATCCTACGAATGATATTTTTGTGCCTGACGGGTCGGGCAATCCGGCGATTACCGACTGCTCAGACGTTTATAACTTGATTGCGGTAGAGGCGCTCGAAGGCAACTCTGAAGGAAAATACAACCTAGTGGCCGACCCCAGAGCCGCTAACGCCCCCGATGAAGTTTGTCGAGTGACCCTTGCGGTACTCGATCTCAGCGACCCTAAAAAAGCCACCGTTAAAAGCACTTCAAAGTTTGATTTTGTGGTTTCTGACATCGGCTTTTCTGAGATGTTTATCAATGGCCATAAAGGCAATATTCAATTAGATGTGTATACAGATGCTGCCCCTCCTTGTGAAAGTTCTTCGAGCAGCTCTTCGCAAAACTCGATAAAAAGCTTTGATTGGAATTTTAATCTGCACCCTCTGTTGAGAGACGCTTCGTATAAAGGTCAGGTCGAGTTAACCCTTGATTTGCCCCAAGTGGCCATTGTGAACTGCGATGAGAATGGCAGCGAGCCTTTGATCAGCACCGCCGAAGAGAATCAAAAAAATTGGGAGGTCGATCGACTGGGTTCGGGCAAAGTGCTTTTTAAAACAGGAGTGAGCACCGAAGAAACAGGGGTAAAAGACCTCTCACTGCTCGAAGGCCTAAATAATCAAAACTTGCGTATCTATAGCCGATCGGGAGGAGCGGGCAAACTGACGCTCAAGTATTCTTTGACGGGCAACCCCTTTCCTTGGATCACTGAAGAGATTGAGTTTGAAGGCCGTTTGTTTAACGCTCGGGCCGATATGAATGAAAATGATTTGGTGAGTCGCGAAGACGATGGTGAATTTGAAGTTTCGGTTCCTGCCCGCGTTGTGCAAAGAACGAACGACGGGGCCGATGACCGCGAGTATTTGCCCGTTTATTTCACCGCCAGCCCCCAACCCACCGCCGACCAATACATCAAGTTGACTCAAAATGGCGGCCTCAAATTTGAGGCTTACGTGCCCCTGTCGAGCAGTTCTGCCGGCGCTTCTTCGAGCTCAGCGGTTGATGTGACTTTGCCCAGTGGTGTGGTTTTGGCGAAAGTTGCAGAGAGCAGTGGGGGTGCCGTAGAAGTGCCCTTTAGCCAGTTGCTCAACGGGCAGGGAGAAATCGCTCCTATCTATATTGCCCCCAAAAAAGCGACTGGAAATCAAAGCTTGCAATTGGGCGACCAAGAGGTGTTTTTTGCCTTGATCAACTCTACTGAAGTGAACGCCAACGAAAATGAGTTTAACCTTGTAGATGAGTTGGTTTTTACTTTTGCCCGCTGCGAAGATCTGCCGGCCAATGAGATAAACACTTTTATACAAACTCAATTTCGCAGCGAAATGAGTCTTGCTACGGCTTTGCCATCGACAAACTTTGCTCCTAAGTCGAGAAAACCGACCCGCGATGGGTTTTGTGAATACGAATTTAATAGCGATTTAAGTGTGACCAAGGCGGCTTTTAGCTCAGCCGATGTGACCAACAGTGGGCTGACTTTAAATTTGGCCAATGCCCATGTCTCTTTGCGCACTCAAATATTAAAGGTGGGCGAGGCGATCAGCACCCCAGTGATCACTCAAGGGCACTTGTATTATGACCCCATTCTCTCTTATAAAATCACCAAAGGAGAGACGATAGACTATGCAGGCTATGAGCCTCTTTATTCGACCACTCAAAACGAGTGTCACACTGTGCCTAGCCAAATCAATGTTTTAGAGCCCGCTCCAGACCAAACGGCAGCGGCGTCTACCCATTGGGCCCAGTTTGTCACGACTTTTACCTTTAGCGCCTTTGATAATGCTTTTGTCTGTAAGCTCGATTTAGACTACCAACAGGGAGTTCCTGTTGAAAGAGAAGTGAAAATTTATTTTAAACAGTCTGCAGATGTCAGCTCGCCGAATTCAAATTTTGTCTTAGCGAAAGAAGAGCCTTATAGTTCAAACGGCGCCAATGTGCAAAGCCCCTTAGAAGGGGTTGTGGGCTGGAATTTTGAATTAGGTCTGCCCAGTGGCGGAGGCGAATGGTTTGATCTCTACTATGATCTCAGTGAAGTGTCGGGAGGCTTATTTGCGCTTAAGGTCTTTACAGGAGTGGGAGATCTGATCTCAGCGGGCTTTCCGGTTTTTACTCAATCGACCAGCGGCAATCGCACCTTTGGCACCCCTGAGGTGAGTTATACAGATCTTTTAACCAAGGGCTTTTATTTCTATTCACCCGCGACGACAAATCGTTT
>JBNKYI010000241.1:0-4559 GCA_050300815.1 Fibrobacterales bacterium | reverse complement strand
TCCTCTGTCAACTGTCAACTCAAAAAGCGGCATCTTCAAAACTCCAACTGTCCACCGTCCTCTGTCAACTGTCAACTCAAAAAGCGGCATCTTCAAAACTCCAACTGTCCACCGTCCTCTGTCAACTGTCAACTGATTTCCATTGTTAAAAACTCTCGTATCGCATTACGCCTTGGGGATTTGCATTTACTGAAGTATTTTTCAAAACATGTTGGTCCAATCTAAAAAAGCCCGCATGCTATTCATTGTGGGGGCGCTTACTTTATTGGTTGCTGGTGTTGCAGCCGTTTTAGTTCTTTCTCCTGACAATACTCAGCGACAAAAAGACCTCATTGTCGAATATAAGACACTCAGCGATAGTCTAACGGCGACAGAACAAAAAATTCGCGATGCCGAAAAGCCTGAAATTATCAGCCTGCACAAAGACCGTCTAACGCTTTTTCAAAACCGAATCGCCAAGATCAGAACAGAGCTCGACAAAATATTGACCCACAACTCTGATCCAACATCCGCAGACGTTCAAGATTCTTCTGCCGCTCACAGCGAAACAGCCCTCCCCTCTTCTCTTCCTCCTATTTTGTGGTATTCAATCGGCGGAACCGCCTTCGTTTTGATTCTCGCCATCGTCGGGCTCCTCTATTTGATAAAGAGAGGCAACATGCCCTCGCCAGCAAAAGCCAAGCGATCTGAAGGTAAAATCAAATTCGAATTTGCGCCTAAAACTGGCGAACTCGATGAAATTTCCATTCCCGATCCTATCGTCGTTGAGAAAAAAGGCTCAAAATCCGCCAGTCAAGCAAAAGCTCAGTCGATGAAAGAGCTCGAAGCTTTCTTCGCTCAACAAAATGCACGAGACTATTCAGCAGATTTCGGGCACACTCAAGAGCTCGAGGCGCTCTATCCCAAAGTCGCCCCTCGAACAGATGCCTCCTCACCTTCACTCAAAGAACTTTATCCCTCAACATTGAAAAAAATGGAAAAGGAAGATAAAGAAAAATCCGATATTTTAAAGCTGGCCCGTCGCGGATACACCAGTTCAGATATTGCGCGACGTCTTCGCATCAGCCAAGATCAAATTGAACTTTTTCTGAAGATGCACCGAGAGCGTCAATAAAACCTTAAGGAGAACCCATGGACATCGTGTCAGCTTGGTTATCTTCTCCTCAGCACAATAAGAAAACAAGCGATCTTCCCTTAGTCGTTCATGTGGATAAGGAGTCTGTGGTTCTCGAACTGCATTCAAAAACCCTCACACTCTCGCTCAACGATTTTCCTGAACTCGCTGGTTTAAAGGCAAATCAAAGCACTCAGATTGATCTCTGGCATAAATTTTTAAGACTCTCTCTTCAACAAAACCCCAACCGCCTTCTTTTGGGAGATTCTGCCCAACTTGAATTTAGCTCTCTAAAAACTCCAGAAAAGCTAATCTCTCTGCAAAAAGACTGGGCACAACTGCTCGATAACTTTCCTAAAGAATGGTTTAGTTTCTCTCTTTCGACTCAAGAAAGTGCAACGGCAAATGAGATTCCCGAAGATAAAACAGCGGCCTTACTTAAGGCACTTCTTCCACTCCTTGCTAGCCCTGATCCTTTTCTTGAATTGACTCGACTGTCATCTCAGATTTTAGAATCGACACGCTCGGATGCATCCCTTCCTTCTACCCAAGAATCCAACCTAGCGGGATCTAAAGAAAAGTTTTTGCTACAACAAATGATTTTAACGGATTTAGGCAATCTCGAAAAAGTGTTAGAGCCCCTCGAAGCCATCTACAGCCGATCGTCCCCTCTTTCTAGCCCCCTTTTAGAGAGCACTCCCTCTACCTTTTCTTTTACTTCTTCTCCATCCCCATCTCCTACTTCTCCTTCTTCTATCCCCTCTCCCTCTCTTCTACCTGAGAAACCGCAAGAGGCGAAGACGCTTCTGCAACACTTGATTTCTCTGGTGCATTTAAAAGAAAACCCACTCTCACCTCTGACAGACTCATCACGCAATGCATTTGCAGAAAGTATTCCTCTACCCTCTTCTCCTCAAAGTTCATCGCTGCATTCTGTCTTAACGCAAGCGCATAACGTCTATCTAGACCTCCTTCAAGAAAAGGTCAATTGGTTGCAAAATGGTTTAAGCGAAGGCTATCACTCGCCTCTAAACCCTCGCCAAAAGATCGAACTCAGTCAAGACTTGGCCCACCTAGAGCTCTCATCAGAAAATGCTTCACCCAAAACGCAAATCCTTTTGAATTCATTAAGGGATTTACTAAAAACACGTCCGCTTTCTGTTGAACACATGCTCTCTAAAACTGCAGAATTCAAAAATGCGAACGCACCCCTTGAGAACTTGCTTAAGCTCTTGCTTTCTTCTCAAACTGAAGAAAAAGAAGAACCCACAAAATCTCAATCCCCGACAAAGCCCAACCCTACAATACCCGCAATTGATCCTCTTCTCAATGCGCCAGACAGCGCTCAAAATTTTTCCTCGAGTAAATCAAACAAAGAATCCCAAGAATCCCCTTTGCCTTCTCTTTTGTCAGAACCTTTTATAGAAGCGGCAAAACCCTTTCAGCCCACAGATAGTGCAACGTCTAGGTCTCTCGAAACCCACCCTCTTCTAACAGCGCCCTTAGATTCGATCACTCAGAAAGACCAAACGCTCAGCCCCACTTCGCTCACGCTGCATTGGCTCAACCAACTTGAAGATCCCGAACTCACTTGGAATCCTAAACATTTATTCGAATCTCTAAAACTCATCAGCCGAACCCATCAATTTGAAGAAAATCTCGATGAGACCTCTCTGTTTTCGACCCTTAAGCTTTTAGAAGTTTTCAAACAACTCGGCAAAGAAAATCCCCTTAGAGACTTATTCCCTCAGATGGACTCCACTCATATAGATAATGAACTTCAACGAATTGAAAAACACCTTCCCGACACACTTCAGCTCAAAGAACTCTCTTTCGAAAAAATTCCCGAATTTCAAATCCCCGACAAAAAAGAACTGATTACACCGCAAGAACTCTCTGCTTGGGTCGAACATCTCAAGCCTCACTCTGAAGAATCCAATCGAGAAACTCAAAAGCTCAAAGAACGCATTTGGACCGACGCCCTCGAAAACAAAAGCAAAGACGGTCAACATTTGGTTTATTTTCAATCGAGCCCCCAGCGTCTACAACCCGTCAAGTTGCAAATGCAAGACAAGCGTAAAAACAAGTCGGGAAGGGGGGATGAAATCAAATTTCGCATTTTGACCCAAATGCCTCGAATGGGAAGTATTCAGGTTTACGGCCGACTTCACTCGGTTAAATCCCAAGGTGAAACCCTTGATCTCAGACTCTACACCGAAAAAAAAGGATTTGCCGACGAACTCAAAGAGGGCCGAGAGGCATTGGCAAAAGAGATGCAATCTTTGCAGTGGATTTTAGGAGAGCTTGCTATTTTTGAACCTCAGTTAAAATTGAGAACATCGACAGAAAACCCTGAGAGTCAAAACGCGTTGCGCTTAGACCTCAGAGCCTAACCTTCATCCCGCCCTATGCGCTATCGTTTTAAAACCGAATATGATGGAAGAGAATTTGCCGGCTGGCAAATTCAACCTCAACAACGCACCGTTCAGTCTGTTCTCGAATCGGCTTTTGAAACAGTGCTGCGGCAAAAGGTTCGCATTTTTGGGAGCGGGAGGACCGACGCTGGAGTTCACGCTCGCGGTCAGGTCGCCCAAATTGATTTCGATTCTGACTTGCCCCTCGAAAAAATCTGCCGAGGCGTTAATGCTCTTCTTCCTAACAGCGTAGCCGTTAGAGACCTGCAGACTTGCTCTCAAGACTTTTCGGCTCGTTTTGACGCGCTCAGCCGATACTATATCTATACCATTGCCAAGGGCAAGCGCCCCCTTCACCGCGAGCGAGCCTGGAACCAAATGAATTACGTTCTAGACATCGAGTCACTCTGCGCAGGTGCCGCAAATTTTGTGGGCGAACACGACTTCAAAGATTTTTGTATTCCTCGAGATGACGACAAAAGCACGTTGTGCACACTAACGCGATGCGATTGGGTCGAATATGAAAATCGATATGAAGTGCACATCGTAGGGAATCGTTTTTTACACCGCATGGTTCGCGCCATTGTTGGCGCTCTAATCGAAATCGGACGGGGGCGTTATTCTGCGACAGATGTTTCAAAATGGCTCGATGGAACTCGCCAGGCCCCACGCATTTGGGCTCCGCCCGACGGACTTGTTCTCGAAAAGGTAGAATACGTCGATTACTGATTCTCTCAGAGAATCTCACTCACACCTCGCAGATTTATTTTAAATTTCAAGGCCTATGTCGTATGTTGCAATGGCCCGCAAGTGGCGCCCTAAGAATTTTTCCGAGATGATTGGCCAAAACCATGTGGCCACGACCATCGAAAACGCCATTAAAGGCGATCGAATCCATCACGCGTATCTTTTTACCGGCACCCGCGGAGTGGGCAAAACCACTTCTGCTCGAATTCTAGCCAAAACTCTCAATTGTCAAGTGGGTGAGCCGTGGGTTCCCTGCGATCAGTGCCCTAGTTGTCTCTCGATCA
>JBNKYI010000240.1:0-4580 GCA_050300815.1 Fibrobacterales bacterium | reverse complement strand
CCATGACCTTGCCTCCATAATTGCGAATTGTTTAAACCCAAGATGAAATGTATTTAAAGGTGTTTGAGAATGACCAAAATTTCACTCACCTTATTTTGGATCAAATCTAAAAATTTAGGACTGCAATCGACAACGCACCTTCGACTCCTCTATCTATGAGCGTCTCTTTTGCGGCCGATAATCTCCTTTACCGAAGTATATACAAGTTTCTATTTTTTATTCTCGTTAACTCACATATGGAGACATGATGAAAAATAAAATTGCAATTATCTTCGCCTTTTTTTCCCTTAGCTTCTTAGCCTGTAACGAAACAGGACCATCTTCTAATACTCCCGCTGAGAATAGTCTTGTAGGCACATGGTATGTTGAATTTGAAGAAGGTGAACCCTACAACGAAACAAGTTCAATAACAATGACATTCTCTGATAACTCAACTTATACAAAATCATTCATGTTAATCGCCCCTAGCGCTGAGCCCTTAGGTGCCGAAGAAGGAACCTACTCAGTTAATGGAAACCAACTCACCTTAAATTGTACTCAAGAGTTCAAAGACACCTTAGAGGATACCCAAGGAAGAGAATGCAATCATCCCCAAAGCATAGCGACTTATCGCATTACAGGGTCAAATCTTACTTTGATCTCTGTTTTTGAAGACGAAGGTGAAATGATAACCGATACACTTCTTCTTGCGAAAAAATGACGAATTTCTTTCAAATCTTCTATTGAAAAAATGAAACCACCGGCTCACTCAGCTGGTGGTTTTGTTTATATAAATAGGCTATTGCATTGACAGTTTCTCAAGTGCAATATTTTAATGCCTTATCTCAGAACAATGCAGAGGTGGTTATTCTGTTCTGCAATTCGGTTTAACCCATCCTTCAATTCTGACGAATTTATAATTTGCGTTCAGTGCGTCTTGTTCGCCAACTTTTGTTGCTGTGGTAAAATTATCATTGCGTTCATCTGACCAGAAAAGTTTCAGCGGTACCAATCCTGCTGCGGAATCAAGAGCGACATAGCCCTCTGATCGAATATAGCGGTATCCAGCATTTTTCGCATCTTGTTCTCCTTGATTAGATGCTGTTGAAAAGTTGTCTCCATATTCGTCGGACCAAAATAATTTTATTGGTACCACACTTTTGCTTGAGCAATTGATACAAAAGAAAGAGCTACAAGAAGCGCGTGAAATTTCCTCATTGGTTTTTCTCCATTTTGAGTAAAGTGATCGTGATTTGTCTGTGCCCCCATAGGGCGGAGCGTTGCATTCATTTCTACAAATTTGATTAGTGAGATTCTAGTTTTGTCGTTTTTTCGACTTGCTAGCGATTGAGCCCAAGCTCTCACAGCTTTTAACATCTCAATTTCAAAATCTATTCAAAATACTCTCAACCCTCAAAGGAAAAATCATTGAGCAACAACGAAATGACCTCTTGATTATTCCTGAGAAGAAGAAGGCCCTTTAGATGTTTCGGATGACAGCGAAAAGAGATAGAGACTTACCATCACTGCAATTAACCCCGCCCAACGCCACACTCCTGCGGGCTCGCTAAACACCACAATCCCTCCCAAAATGGGTACAAGAGTTGCTACCGCCGCAATGACTGGAATGACAAATGAAGTTTGACCGCGAATTAAAGCCCCTTGCCCCCAAAGGGTGCCGCCGAAATAGGTGAAGAGATACAAGGGTAATTCTAAGGTGAGCAATACTTCTTTTAGGTTGTTTAAATTGAGATCACCCGAAGCCAAAAACTTTACCGCCATGATCTTATAAATCACCGTAGCAAGTCCAAAGCCCATCCCACCAAGTAAAGCAAATCGGTACTCGACTCGTTTTTTTGAAAAGAGCCACCAATAGATCATCAAACCGAGTAAAGGAAAGAGAAAGAGATACTCATGAGCAAACTCGCCTTTGCCCATTGCCGAGCTTTGCAACGAAAGTAATACCACCCCCAAAAATGCGAGCGTCAGAGCCTGGTAATGCAACTTAGCGAGATGTTCTTTTAAAAAGACAGCTCCCAAAAGAACCGTAAAGAGAGGATTGAGAGCCAATAGCGGTTGAACCAAGGTTAGGTCTGCTCGCGCAGTCACCCAATAAACCAATAGTATCGCAAGGCCCGAAAGTCCCATCCCCAATAACCAATAAGGTTGCCAGAGTAAAGACCAGCGAAACACCGATCCCTTGCGCAGCATGCCCATTTTCTGCAAAACATTACCCGCAGCAAACAAAAGAGCAGACAATAGAGCCGCAGCTAGATTGATCATTGCTTCTCAACTTGCTCAACGATCAAAGTATCAGTCACAGGTTTGGCAATCTGCCAAGGTCGCTCAAGAATTTTTTGGGCAGAGGCCCCACTCAAGCTCAGATAGTTGTAGTAATTCCCCATCACTTTTTTGACGTAGTCGCGAGTTTCCCAATATGAGATATCTTCAATGGCTAAATCAAAGGGCATGCCTTGGGTCTCGTCAATCCAGCGGCGGGTGGGCTTAGGACCCGCATTATAGTTTGTCAGCACCCACCAATAGGCGCCATACTCTTTATAAAGATCACTGAGGTAGCGGGTTCCCAATCGAATAGCAAATAGAGGATTTTTTAGCCAACGAGCTTCAAATTGATCTAGCTTCTCTAATTGGGCCAGATCTTTGCCCGTATAATCCATGATCTGCATCAATCCCATCGCCCCCACTGGCGAAGCGATCTGGTCGTTAAAAATGGACTCTTGTCTCATCAAGGCCCAGACAAATTCTACCGGCAAACCCGAATCTTTCACCCCTTGCGCCACTTCTGTGGGATAGACGCGAGGAAACATCAAAGACACCAATGGCTCAGGAAAGAAGAACATGCGTTTGCGATCTAATTGATTGAGTAACTGCCGCCCCTGGGCATAAGCCTTGGCCAAATACCCGTATTTCATCAGCAGATTGCCAAAATCAACTAAATCGATCTTTGAATAGTTTTTTTTCTGACCCATTAAATCATCAACCCAGCCCCAAGCTCCAGCAGCCAATAGAGCTTCGACCGAGGGCAATAACGAGTCGGGCTCGGGGACCGTCCCCGATGTCTCTTCTAACCATTCCCACGTTTTTTGTCTGTTTGCCGCAAAACTCTCTACCATTGGCACTTGGTGCACAGGCACGTCATAGCTGTGATGAAGTTCTTGACGCGCTCTCCAAGCAAAATACCCCATAGGGTAATCATCAATGGTTCGAAACAGTGCCGCCTTCGCTAATGAATCTTCACCTAGCTTTTGATAGGTCAACGCAATAAAAAACAACGTTGCCGAACGGGGCCACAATGTTTGATCTTCTCTTGCCGCCTTATCAAATTGAACCAAGGCATCTTCAAAATCTTGCGCTTTATACTCTACTAAACCCGCTCGAAAAGAGGCCCAGGTCTGCCGCCGGTGCCCAGGAAAGCGGCGATCAAGCTCTTGATATTTACCCCGCGCTTTTGCGTATTCTTTATTTTGTTCATACTCAAAAGCCTGCAACCACAACTGACCCGCTATCTTAGAATACGCCGGAGCGGTCTTTTCGAGAACATCGCGCAAACTATCTGCCTGTTTGGATTTTCCTGCGCGCATGCAAACTCGAATCATCTCATCAAGGGTACTTGCTTTGGCTCTCTTTCCCTCATAATCATAGCGCGCTTTCAAGCTTCGCAATTGACCCGGATAGTCTTTCGCCCTAGCTCGAAGATCGCTTAACAAACCAAAATACTTGAGTCGATCGGTATATTTTTTCTGTTTACTGCCCGGGTATTTTTCCACTAAACGAAGAGCCTGCTCTTTTTGACCCGCCCGCCCTAAAAAATAAACCAAACTCTTCAACTCAGACACATTGAGCGTCAGTGCCTTTGGAACAATTTTTTTTTGGACTGTAGGTAAGAGTTGAATAGCCTGCTCTTGCGTTGCAACAGGAAGGTATTGTTGCCAATGTTCGATCACCTCTTGAATCGTTCCAGCAGTCAACCAGCGAGCAAGTCTTAACTGGCGAATTTCTTTGCGAAGCCCCTTGCTCCAGTGTTTTTCCATCAAACGATATTGATCGTAAACAAAAAGACGCAAACTGTCTTGCCCGCAGGTCTTTAACCAATTCAACGTTTCTAATAGTATCTTCTTCTTCCAGTAAAAATCTTGACCTGTTTCTGCAAATTCGATTAACGCCTTTAAATGCTTCTCTGCATAAACCGTATCTCGGGTTAGATTGTAGGCCAGCAAAGCGGGAATATAAGCACTGTCTAATTTAGAATGAGTCAACAACGATTCCGCCTGAGCCATCGACAAAGGCTGGCGCAAAGCAAAGAGAGGGTGCTCTAAATTTTCGCTGTTTCCCCAAAATTTTCCGGTAAAATACGCTTGATGAAATTGAGGGAATGGCAGTGTATCTAGCGAAGCTGCACATAGTAACTGCAACGATAAAAGTCCCCAAAGGGCGAATTTAATCAGACTCATAACTAAAGAGTTCGTTTCAGGTGATCGGCTTGTAAGAAGGCCTCAACCTCGTGTACTGTTTTCAGTTGCAGGGCATCCTTAGCCAGTTTTTTCATTTTTTCAAAAGAATTTTTGCGAATCAGTTCTTTA
>JBNKYI010000239.1:0-4582 GCA_050300815.1 Fibrobacterales bacterium | reverse complement strand
AATTGCTCAACCTTAAAGAGGGAAAAGTTCTTGAACTCGACCGACTCGCAGGTGAAAATATTGATCTAGAAATCAATAATCGCTTAATGGCCAAAGGGGAGGTCGTTGTGATGAATAATCATTTTGGCTTTCGTCTAGTCACCCTGCTCAATCCCGAAGAACGCATGAAACAAATGTAACCCCGCTTGCTTCCATTCCCTTATAACAATTATTATTTTGGCCGAGTGCGTTACTCGGCCTTATTTTTTTTGTGTTGTCTGTGGGGGTACCTCAATGCAGCGAGCACTTTTGAAGTTCGCTTGCAAGAAGGTGTTCAACGAGACCTTTGCGTACACACATTGCAAAGAGACACTCTGATCATCAGTCCCCAATGCGGCGAACGAAAACTCTACGCCATTCCCACTGAAAAAATCGAATCGGTCTGTAATTCTGAATATTGCATCGACCTCGCGACTGAAGATTTTAATCCCTCAATCCTGCTTAGCCCCCTGCAAAAAGCCCTACTCGACACCCTACGCTTTCCAGAGGTTTCTATTTGGTTGCAAAATGAGCAAAATCAAGTTGTTCGCTTTTTGAGTTTTGCCAACGACACCTTAAAAGTCGCAGGTCACCTTGCCAATGGTGAGGCTCAGGTGGTTAAATTGCACAAAAGTCGTCTAAAGGGCGTTGAGTTTCCCGAAGGCAAATGGCTCAACCTCAATTCAAGCGACATCGATTACCCTAAAAATGCCCATCAACTCATTGATCCCCTCGCAAAACTTACTCTGCAATCACAGCCCACAGGCGCTACTATTTTTCTCGACGATATCGAAATGGGAATCACTCCTATTCAACTCAATAAAGTAGGCGCAGGCCTAAGGCACCTAAAAATAGAAACCCAAATTTTAGGGCAAAACTACTCTGTCTCTAAAGAAATCAGCCTGTATCCCGGCGACGCACAAAGCTACTATCTCAATCTTAAGAAAGAGCACCCTAAGCTATGGATCAAAACAGAGCCTGCTGGCGCCGAAGTTTATCTCACTCCCTTTCCCGACCTTAGCAAGCCCTCTCCTCTTAAAACGCCTTTTGAAGATCAAAAAATAACTTCTGGCCCCCATTCCCTTACCTTATTCCACCCCAACTATAGAGATACAACTCTGCTCATCAAAGTTTCTCCTTTTTCTCCCACCATCGTCGATTTAAAGCTCCCCCCCCTATCTCAAGGTCTCAATGCTCAAAGACACATGCTTCTTTTAAAAGAACGAAGAAGAAGTCAATTCTTTGAGATCTTTCAATACTTTTCTCTGCCTTTGATCGCCTCGGGAACCCTCTTTCACCTTAATGCCTTTTTGAGTCGCGAAGACGCGCTTCGATCGAGAAACACTCTCAGACACCCTCACGTTGACGGAGGATCGCAATTTCGCAAATTGCGTCAAGAGAATTCCGAACAATTTGAGCGGGCTCAATTGCTCGAATACACCGGTTGGGGATTGCTCGGTGCTGGATTACTCTTTCAAGGGGTCGCTTGGAGCTTTTACTTTTAAAGCCCTTTCATCCCTCTGAAGAGGCTGTGCTTTTCTCCCCTTTTTTTTTACCATTTGCCGTCTATGAGCACAGAAGAAAAAACCGAAGACGAATGGGAAGATGCGGGAAGTTCCCCCCAAGAAATACACTCGCGCGAAGAGCTTCACAATATCATCATGGCTCTCATTTTTGCCTCTCCTGATATTGTTACACTAAAGAGAATTCGCGAAGTCGTTGGTGAATTTTTAACCGATTCGATGATGAAAGACGCCCTCATCGACATTAATGATCGCTTAAATCAAATTGCTGCTCCCTTCGAATTAGTTGAACAGGTGCGAGGTTTTCGTTTTAGAACTCGTAAAAGTTATTTCCCTTGGATTCGAAAAATGATTGCGCCCGAGCAATATTCGCGGCGTTTATCACAAGCCGCTCTCGAAACCCTTAGTATCATCGCCTACAAGCAACCGATCACCAAGAGTGAAATCGAAAACATTCGAGGGGTTTCTTGTGATGGGCCTATAAAAAATTTGCTCGATAAAAAACTCATTGCCCTTGGCCCCCGAGCTGAAACGGTGGGGCATCCCTTTCAATACATCACGAGCAAAGACTTTCTCAAAGCCTTTGGCCTTAATCGAATTCCCGATGATTTACCTCGTCTGAACGAGCTCGATTCTCTGGTCAGTGCCAACAACTTGCTCCCGCAAATCAAAGAGGGTGAATGGGTTGAAGAAGAGGATAACTACGGGGATGACTTCGACCAAATTGAGCTTTCGGTAGGAGACGATTAATGGCTTTAACTCCGCTCATGCGGCAATATCTGGGCATTAAAGAAGAATACCCCGATTGCATTCTCTTTTTCAGAATGGGAGATTTCTACGAACTCTTTGGCGAAGATGCAGTGCTCGCATCTCGTATCTTGGGAATAACTCTGACCAAGCGCAACAATGGCAGCGATGGTGATAAAGAACTTTGCGGCTTTCCTTATCACGCGGCCGAACGCTATGTTCCTAAGATGGTTCAAGCGGGTTACAAAGTCGCGATCTGCGAACAAATCGAAGATCCCAAAACCGCCAAGGGAATTGTAAAGCGCGACGTCATCGAAGTGATCACGGCCGGAACCACTCTGAGCGACTCAAATCTCGACGCCAAAAAAAACAATTACCTCGCTTGCACTTGCCCTCTCGAAAATGAAGGACAATACGCTTTGGCGGGCTTAGATCTTTCTACGGGTGAATTTTTCGCGACCACGGGTCCAATGGAGTCGATTCTTTCTGAAATTCACCGTTTACACGCCAGCGAAATCCTCATGCCTGCAGAAGAGGGTTTTTCTTTTTCAGCCTTTGGCCGTCAAATAGAAGATCTAGACTCTTTGCGCAAAACACCTCTTCACGCTATCGAATGGGAAAATGCGCGCAACTTTGAAACCCTTTGCAATCAATATAAAATCAGCACTCTCGAAGGGCTGGGATTTACCGCCGATGACGGTGCGTTAAAACCTGCAGGCGCTGTCTTACGCTACGCTAAAGAATTGAAAAAAGACCCTCTAGAACATATTCGCCCTTTACAAAAGCGTTCTCTTAGTGAGTTCATGATTCTAGATCCCCACACACAAAGAAATTTAGAGCTCGTTGAACCCCTAAATCGAGAAGACCAAAAAGCGACTCTGCTCAGTGTTCTCGATTTTACCCAGACCGCTTTAGGTGCACGCCTGTTGCGCAGCTGGATCACACAACCTCTGCTCGATACTCATAAGATCAACACCCGCTTAGAAGCCATTGGCGAACTCAGAAATGATCTCGCCTTGCGTGAAGATTTAAAAGCAAAACTCAGAGAAATTCACGATCTTGAACGATTAATGACTCGGGTTGTTACTGGCCGAATCAACCCCAAAGAATTGCTGGCCCTGAGCAAAAGTCTAAAGAATTCAAAAGAAGCGGGTGACTTGTTAAACACGGCAAATTCTCCTTTGCTCACCTTTCTTTACAACAAGGCTCAAATCCTGAGTGACAAACCCGAAAAGATCACCGATATCCTTGTCGAAGAGCCCCCCTTAACCGTACGCGAAGGTAAAATGATTCGCCCTGGCGCCTCTGAAAAACTCGACGCTCTTAACGAAGGCATTCGCGAGGCGAGAGAATGGCTTGCCAACTTAGAGAGCACCCAAAGAGAGGCCACAGGTATTTCATCTCTCAAGGTAGGATACAACAAAGTGTTTGGGTATTATATCGAGATTTCCAACACTCATCAAAATAAAGCCCCTTCTCATTATATACGCAAACAAACTTTAGCTAACGCAGAACGCTATATCACTCCAGAAATGAAAGATTACGAATCTCTCATTCTCAATGCCGAAAGCGAAATCAACCAAGTTGAATTTGAATTATTCACCGAGTTGCGCAACGAGGTTCAATCTTGGTTAGGAGAAATTTTGCAATTGGCCGAGGCCATTGCCCAAGTTGATGTGCTGCTTTCACTCGCTCTGGCCGCCGACAAGTACCAATGGACAAAACCTACCCTACACAACGATCAACGCCTACTCATTGTCGATGGCTTTCATCCCGTTGTTGTTAAAAACAACCCCGACCAAACCTTTATTCGCAACGGTGTTTGCCTCGGAGAAGAAGCTCCGCGTTTGGCTTTAATCACTGGCCCTAATATGGCAGGTAAATCGACCTATTTAAGGCAAATTGGTTTGATCGTACTCATGGCTCAAATGGGATCTTATGTGCCCGCTCAAGAAGCCCACATCGGAAAAGTCGACCGAATATTTACTCGAGTGGGCGCCTCTGACCGACTCAGCCGTGGCCAGTCGACTTTTATGGTTGAAATGGTAGAAACCGCTCACATTTTAAACTGTGCAACACCCAACTCCCTTATTTTACTCGATGAAATCGGCAGAGGAACCAGTACCTTTGACGGTCTTTCTCTCGCTTGGGCTCTTGTTGAAGAACTGCACGATAACCCACTGCGCAATGGAAAAACCCTTTTTGCCACTCACTACCACGAACTGACAGCCTTAGCCGATCAACTTCCTCAGGCCGCCAACTTTCACGTTACGGTAAGAGACAACGATGGACAT
>JBNKYI010000238.1:0-4591 GCA_050300815.1 Fibrobacterales bacterium | reverse complement strand
GTTGAGTTGCAACACGAATACAAAAACAATAGTTACGCCAACAAAAGTTCGAGTGTAAAGCTTTCAAGTCGACGCCAAAAGGCAATGGAGACCACATCCCAATATTATGTCAAGCTTTGGGGCAACAACTCTGATTTCACAAATTTAAGAGATAACTACGCCATGGCTGAAAATACGATTCCCAATTTGGAACGCAGAGAGAAGTTGGCCCAATTTTTCTTTTGGACAGCATGGACAGCTTCAACACTTAGACCCAATACAGAGATTACTTACACCAACAACTGGCCTCACGAGCCATTATTAGACAATGTTCCTTCAAAAGGAAATTTGCTTTGGTCTGTCGTTTCTGTGATGTTACTTCTCATTGCCTTAGCAGGCTTTATTTGGTATTGGAATTTTGCTAAAAAGAAAGAAGAAACCTTTGAAGTCGCAACACAAGATCCAATGAATGGTTTTGAAATTACTCGCTCACAAAAAGCATTGGGTAAATACATAGTCGTCGTTTTTTTGCTCTTTTTAATTCAATGTTTATTAGGTGCTCTTCTCGCACACTATACCGTAGAAGGACAAGCCTTTTTTGGTATAGAAATTTCAAAGCTTCTCCCCTATAGCTTAGCTCGTACATGGCATCTCCAACTTGCACTTTTCTGGATTGCCACCTCATTCTTAACCGCTGGATTATTCTTAACTCCAATCATCAATGGGGGCAAAGACCCCAAAGGTCAACTCATTGGAGTCAATATTCTATTTGGCGCATTAATTGTTGTGGTAGGCGGCTCACTAGCGGGAGAAGCTTTTGCTATTCACCAAAAAATCCCTCTTGAATTAAGTTTCTGGTTAGGGCATCAAGGTTATGAATATGTAGACTTAGGCCGAATATGGCAAATTGCCCTTTTTGTGGGACTGCTCTTATGGTTGTTCCTAATGCTACGTGGCATTGTTCCAGTATTAAAAAACAAAAAGCGCGACAATCATCTGCTATGGTTATTCACAGGATCTGTCACTGCCATTGGCTTATTTTATGCTGCGGGTTTCTTTTACGGAGCCAAGTCAAATTTAAGTGTGATGGAGTATTGGCGTTGGTGGGTAGTACACCTCTGGGTTGAAGGTTTCTTTGAGGTTTTTGCCACCACTGCTCTCGCTTTTGTATTTAGTCGCATGGGTTTAATATCACTACAAAGTGCGACAAGGGCTAGTCTAGCCTCTGCAGCCATCTTTTTAATCGGTGGAATCCCTGGCACATTCCATCACCTTTATTTTTCGGGAACCCCCACAAGTATTATGGCGATTGGCGCTTGTTTCTCAGCCTTAGAGGTTGTGCCTCTTATCTTGATTGGCTTTGAGGCCAAAGAAAATTGGCATAAAATCTATGCCAGTAGTTGGATGCTTAAATACAAATGGCCCGTCTTCTTTATGCTAGGGGTTTCTTTTTGGAATATGGTTGGCGCAGGAATTTTTGGATTTCTCATTAATCCTCCTATTTCACTCTATTATGTTCAAGGACTCAATTTGACACCTGTGCATGCGCACACGGCTACCTTTGGAGTATATGGTCTGCTTAGTTTGGGGCTACTCCTCTTTGTAATGCGCTGGTTAAAATCCAATAATCAATGGGATGAAAAAAGTTTAAAACAAAGCTTTTGGGCTATGAATATCGGGCTTGGCCTAATGGTACTGGTTTCACTATTACCTGTGGGGTTATTGCAAGCCTATGCTTCAGTTGATCAGGGTTTATGGTGGGCGCGCAGTGCTGATTTTATGCAGCAACCTCTGATCATTGCGCTTAAATGGTTGCGCATGCCAGGCGACACTCTCTTTTTAATCGGGGTTTTCTTATTTGGAAAATTTATCTGGAGATCTTTTTTAAAAGATTCTACTAAATAAGAAGCGAGTCTAACCGATTCATGACGACACCCTCATCACCGAGGGTGTTTTTTATTCACACACTTTTCCTAAAATCACTTCTGTGTGATTGTCTCCACCGTCTTTGAACAGCAGATAGGGTTAGATTTATGATTTCTTTTTGTTTTTCCCTACCCTATAGCTTGATGAAGGCTCATTGACCATTTCGCTATTTTCAAAATTTATCTGGATACGAGAAACTTTTTTAAGATCGATTTTCTTCTTAGCATGCCACAAATCATAAAGATTTTGCATAGCCAACCAACTCTCAGCTGAACGACCCAAAGCGATAGAAAGTCGTAAAGCCATTTCAGGTGAAACATTACTTTGTCCATTAAGCAATCTCGTAAATGTGGATGGAGAGACTTTGAGTTTTTCAGCGATGTTTCTAACACTTAAACCAGAAGGCTCAAGATAGATTTCACGAATAAACTCGCCTGGATGAATGGGGTTATGCATGGACATTAATGGTAATCCTCATAGTTTAAGATATAAACGTTTCCGTTTTCAAACCTAAAGGTCAGTCTCCAATTTCCATTTACAGTTATTGACCAAATGTCTTTTCTTTGGCCAGACAATTGATGCAAGCGAAAACCTGGTAAGTCTATATCATCGATGTAAAAAGCCGTCTCTAATGCCGTAAGTAAAAGAGAAAGTCTTTTTTTGTGACTTACTCGAATACCTGCAGTACTTCCAGTGTTAAAAAACTTTTCAAGACCTTTGTGTTTAAAAGAACATATCACACTTAAAAAATACCTTAACGTTGCGCAATGCGCAACATGGTTTATTGTTTTAAGAAAAATTTCGATATCCGTTTCAATAAAAGGAACCAAATAAGCATATTCACCAATATCAAAAACAAACATCTTTTGTCATCAAATTGAAAACCCATCAATCCTTCTTCAACGACTTAAACCATCCCCCCAAAGACTCTTCCTTTTCTTCTTCATTTGTGTTCTCAGAAGTGTTAACCGAGTTCGCTCGCTGCAAAATCTGCTCGCGAATCCACTTGCCCGATTCACTTAGTTCCTCATCAAACCACTCCCCTTCGAGAGATGCGCCTGGTTCTAAAATGGCCGAGGCTTCTCTTTTATCAGTCACCGACCAATTGACCCAACTGATATGGCGTTCGTCTAACCATTCAAGCCAAGACTGAGTTTCTTCTAAATAAAGTTTTCCATTTTGACCTCCATCAGCTTCAGAGGTTCCAAATTCACTAACAAACAAGGTCACGCCTCGGTCTAGCGCTCTTTGGGCGCGAACTTTAAGTTCGTCACCATGAGTTCCTGGATAAAAGTGCAACACATAAGCAGTATTGCCATCAATCAAAGGGTCAGCCGCGGCCTCATCCACATTTTGCGACCAAAAAGGCGTGCCCGCTAAAATCAAGTTATCGGGATCGTGCTCGCGGATGGCTTTGATCACCGCTTCAGAATAAGGCCTGATCGAAGTCCAGCTCACACGCAAAGGCTCGTTATAGATCTCATAAATCACATTGGGATATTTGCCATAGGTACGCGCCATCTCGCTAAAAAACTCGACGGCCTCGGCTTGGTGGTTTTCGGCTTGATGGTCGTGCCAATCAATGATCACATAAATACCCTGCTCAATAGCCGCTTCGACCACCGTGCGAATTTTATTTTTTTCTCGCCCTGGTGCAACCAGATATCCCTCTTTTTCTTTTTCTACGCCCATGGCCGCGCGAATCACAGAAATTTTCCAGTCCTGAGCCAACCACTTGATCAAACGGGGATTGTAAACCTCGGGCCTCCACTGCGACCAAAACAAACTCACGCCATGCAAGGCAACGGGTTCATCCGTTTGCCCTACAATTTGACGATCTTTGATCTTAAGGGCTCCGTATTGTTCAACGGGTGATGCGATAGCAAAGCCTCCCCATACAATTAAACCGATCAAAACTTTTTTTAAAATATTTTTCACAAGATTCCCTTTGAATATTTCAAATAGACTGCAATAAACTGCATCAGCCTTATTTTTAAGCCGACCTTCTCACCTGCATTCGAATCGAAATATTTTTTAAAATTTGTCTACAAAACATATAATCTGTTTTGAGTTTTCCATAATAGATTGGGATTTTTAAATAAAAATAGGGCGCTGTGGCGCACGCACCACAAAAAATCAAACCTTAAAACCCTGAATCAAATCGATCTCAGGATCAAAATCTTTTATTTCAATAGCATATTCATTGGGTTTAAAATGTGCCTGCCTAAGCTTTACATTTGCCAAATGAGGTAAAGAACTCCGCATTTCTTTTATTGCGATTTTTTCTTCAATTGGCGTCTTCAATCCAAAGGTAATGGACTTGATCACCCCAGCGTTTAGCTTAACTTTTTTTTCACCCTTATCAGATTCCCAACTTACCATGCATCGATATTCTTGCTCATAATTCCAACTTTTGTCTTTGTTATAAATAAACTCAGACACTCTATTTTCTATTTCGATTGGGTCGCCACTATTAAGCGGCCGAGGTAATGGGTTGTATCTAACTTTTGCAAATTCAGCTGGCCCACCTTCAAACAATTTTAGAGCATAAGATTCTTCAGCACAATCTAGCTTGTCGACTAAATATTCTATGCATATCCCCTTATGCGAATCGGCGTAATGACTCCACATTAATAAAATGTCATTCTCTGCGGACAGACATGAAATTCCATATCTCATTTGCCAT
>JBNKYI010000237.1:0-4606 GCA_050300815.1 Fibrobacterales bacterium | reverse complement strand
CTTTGGTTTCTTGAAAGAGATAGGTTTTGTTGGCAGACCCGCCGCCTTTGGCCAAAAAGAGAAATTTATACTGGTTGCCCTTTTCGGCAATGAGATCGATTTGTGCGGGTAGATTATTTCCCGTGTTTTTTTCTTCAAACATATCGAGGGGAGCGTTTTGACTGTAGCGCAAATTTTCATTTTGATAGGTTTCGTAGATCCCCTGTGAAAGAAGTTCTTCGTCTTCTTTTGCTGAGTTGACCCATACGCCTTCTCCCTTCTTAGCGTAGACGATGGCAGTGCCTGTGTCTTGACAGCTGGGTAATTTGCCTTGAATGGCAATCTCAGCATTTTCGAGAAGAGTTCGAGCGACGAAGCGATCGTTTTCGGAGGCTTCGGGATCTTGCAGAATTTTGCTCACCTTCGCAAGATGGGCAGGACGCAGTTTAAAACTTACTTCGCGCAGAGCTTTTTGCGAGAGTTTCACTAGGGCTTCAGGTTCGATTTGCAAAAACTTTTTATCGCCTAGCGCAACCTCTTTGACCCAAGCTTCAGATCCTTCCAGTTTGACGTACTCGGTAGAATCTTTTGCCAGCTGAATGGTCTTTTCGTATTGAAACTCCATAAAATATCCTTTCTTTGGGTTGGCTAAAAATTAAGTAAATCAAGAGATACGCTTTTGTTTTTTTGCAAGATGCGCAAATTGGCCAAACTGACAGGGAACAATAATTTTTTGTCGATCACTATAGGGGGATATTGGGGATAATACTACATTGGGAAATATGAATAAAAAAAATCTCTGGACATTTAGCGAAGAAGGCGAAGACACCCCTTATCTCATTATTGAAAATGATGAAGAGGTCTGGGAAAGTGTGATCGACTTGCAAGAAATTTTAGATCCCCTAGAAAATGATGAAGAGGCGGATGCGCTTGAACACAAACTGGTTCTGGGAATCCCTCTTACCGAAAAGGAAAATGAATGGTTTAACTGGCTACTCGAAACCGAAGGGGATGAGTTAGGAGCTGATGTGCTTTCTTGCCATCAGTGGCTAATTCCCGATGAAGAAGTTCCAGTAGCGACTTATAAAGCACCAGAGTCTTATCCGTCAGAGGTTTTTGTCACTTTAGCAGGAACCGTGTATACGGGAATTATTTTGCAAGAACCCGATGAAGAGGGGCTTACTAAGGTGGTTATACCTGCAGAAGTAAAAGTGAACATTGGTGGTTTTTTTACCGAGTTTCCCGAAGTCTCTGTTTTCAACGCAAAAGTGAATCCGTAAGCAGAGAATCCAAAAGACATTTAAATTCAAAGGGAGGTCATCAAAGGATGACCTCCCTTTGAATTATTGTGAACTGCGAACTAAACAAGCAATAAAATGCGGTCGGCAAAGGTTTCGGGAATTTCTTCTCGAACTCTTCGAAGGACGTGCTCTCGGGTGTATTTCATTGAAAAATGCTTAAGAATAATGTGCTTGCACTGAATTTCTGATTCAAACTCTTGCAATACTCTAACAATTTCTTGTAGGTGGGTGTGGCCCTTTTGCTGTGCCATTTTTTCTTCATCGGCATCGATAAAAGTACATTCGAGAATTAAAGTTTCCGATTTCCAAATGTCGGGATTTTCCCACAGCGACCTGCCAATGCAGTCACCAATGAAGGTCAATCGGGGTTCATAGACTTCGCGTTGCACGACGATACCTTCTTGGCGAAGACGGGCGATTTCATTCCCTGGCAATCCCAAATATTCATCTTTCAATTTTTTCTTGTAGCTCTCAATTGTGTATCCCACTGAGGGCAAACTGTGACGCACTGAGAAGCACTTGACTGTTAGGTCTTTGCGGTGAGTGAGAAATTGACGCCCCTTACGCGGACTGAGTCCCACAAAATCGGGATACTGAATGCGTTCAGGAGCAACGCCTTCAAAAAGTGCTTCGGCGTGAATCCAATTTTTGGCGGGCTCAACGAGAAAGTCAGGTAGATAATAGCTTGCCTCTCGCTCAATCCCTAACATTTTGCGCAAAGAAAAATGACGCATCAGACAACGAGCGTGATCGCCATGAGCGTGAGAAAGAAAAACGTGATTGAGAGGCACGGCACTGAGGGGGCATTCACCTATATCAAAACACAAGTCAAATTCGGGAGCTTGAATATAAGTCGCTAAGCCAGAAATCGAGAATCCGCGCAGAGAATATGACGGGAGGTTAAGAGTAACCTGTTTTAAAGCGTTGTGCAAAATGATCCTAACAGTAGCGAGTTAAAAAATCAGTGGGAGGCAATTGGAGGTCTTCGGGAGAATGATTAAAAAGCAGTAGAGGATCGTGAGGAGAGACAATATGCCAATATTGATCTTCAACTTCTTTTTGCAATTGGTCGTAACTCCACCCTGAATAACCCATAAACAGTAGAGATTGGTCATGGTCAAATAGCTTTCCAAAAAAAGACTCTGAATCTTTGAGATTCTTAAAGAGTATGGGCTCAGCGTGATCACTTGACTCTGTAGAGGTCTGTACCTTGAGCACTTGAATTTCAGTCTCAGAGACGGGACCTCCCAAAAAAACGCGGGTTTTCTGCCAGAGATTCTTAGGAACTCCGCTAAAAACCTCATTAGATGGCATATGACTCAGTCGGTTGACGATAAACCCATAAATTCCCTGATCTTCAGAGACACTGGCCATAAAAATCACAGAATCTTCAAAGTAAGAGTCTTTGAGCTTTTCAGTGGCGAGTAAAAAATTTCCAGAATTCAGAGTCAAGTTGTTTACCGGGTTGAAGAGGAAGTGTAAATACTTAAGTAAAAGGCTCCAGCCTATTTCTATTTTTGAATTCACAAAATTAGTAATTCTCACCGCCGCTGGTTTAATATGAAAAAATATGGACTGACTTCAAAACTTTTACACTGGGATCGACTTTCGGCAGATCCTCGAATGGGCACTCCTGAAAATGGTGCATTGCATCGTCCGATTCATGCGAACATTGCCTTTGGATACGATCGAGCCGAAGAATTGGCCGAAGTATTTCAGGGAAAACGTCCAGGATTTGCTTATGGACGCCAGTCAAACCCCACGGTTGAGGCACTGCAAAATAAGTTAACCCTTCTCGAAGGCGGAGTCGGAAGCGTTTGCTTTAGCACCGGAATGGCGGCAATCGGTGCTTTGGCACAAAGTCTTTTGATCAATGGAGATCATATGGTCTCTAGCCAATATCTTTTTGGCAACACCAACAGTCAGTTTGAAACCTTTAGACGGTTGGGGATTGAGGTTGACCTTGTCGATGCCACTCGAGTCGAAGCTGTCGCTGAAAAGATAAATGAGAAAACGAAATTGGTTTTTGTTGAGACGATTGCAAATCCCATGACTCAAATTTCTGACCTCAAAGCGATAGGTGATTTGTGTGCTGAAAAAGGCATTCTCTTTGTTGTCGACAACACGATGACAACTCCGATTTTATTTTCTCCACACGCAGTGAACGCGGGATTGGTTGTACACAGCTTATCAAAATACATCTGCGGTCACGGCAATGCTTTGGGAGGGGTCCTTATCGACACCGGCCTGTTTGACTGGAAAAATTTTTCGAATATTCTCGAAGTTTATAAAAAGGGAGATGCCACCGGATGGGGCTTGCTCCAGATCAAAAAAAAATCTCTTAGAGATTTCGGTGCAACTCTCAGCGCCGAAGTGGCTCATGCAATTTCGATTGGATCGGATACTTTAAAATTAAGAATGAGACAGGCCTGCGAAAATGCTCGTGCTCTAACTCAATTGCTCAATACACATCCCCAAGTTGAAAAGGTTTACTATCCCGGCTTAGAAACTCATTCTCAGCACCACAGAGCCAAAGAATTGTTTTCTGATTTTGGCGCTTTGTTCAGCTTTGTTCCTAAGGCGCCTTTAGATTGTTTTAAAGTTCTAAATCGCATGGATTTGGTTGTGTCATCTAGTAATTTAGGTGACAATCGAACCTTAGCCATTCCAGTGGCTCATACCATTTTCTATGAGATGGGCCCAGAAAAGCGAAAAACAATGGGGATTCCAGAGAATGCCATTCGGGTTTCTGTGGGAATCGAAGAAACCCAAGATCTGTTAGAGTGCTTTAACGAAGGGTTAAAACTCTAGACATCCTATTGGCTTAGTGTTATAAACGACTAGAGTCTTGAGCTACGAAATCGAATAGCGGTATTTTTAATCTGTCGATTAATTTTTTGCCCCTGTTCTTTCAGAAATGCCAATCTTTAATTATTTTCCATTAGGATCAAATTAATTTCTCGGAAAAAATCATTTTCCAAGATGGGGCAAATATGAAATCTCTACCCAATATTACGCGTCTAGATACCGACAAATCAAAAGGGTGGATCGTAAGGGTTCACTACAAAGGGGATTTTCGACGCAAACTCGTTTCAGACAAAATTCACGGCGGTAAGAAGAAGAGTCTTGATGCCGCTAAAGAATTGTTAACTCAATTTAATAAAGAATTAGGCAAACCTGTTTCAGGGCGTCGCATCCTTGGGGCCAATCCTCACAATACGAATGAGTTTCGCAGAGGAGTACGCAAAATTTGGAAAGATGCAAAAGAAATTTTTGTGGTCAACTGGCAGTCTGCCCCCGGAAAGACATCGAAAAAATCCTTTAGC
>JBNKYI010000236.1:0-4617 GCA_050300815.1 Fibrobacterales bacterium | reverse complement strand
AAGACGTTAAAGAAAAAGTGGCCAGCTCGGGGATGAATGACTTTGTTCCCAAGCCCTTAAATCCCAAAATTTTGTTCAAGAAAATGGCTCATTTTATAAGTCAGCCCTCAAAACCCTAAAGCCAAGTGAGTTCATTTCCCTCAAGTCTTCGGTAATAGCAAGCTCTGCGCCCGGTGTGACAACTCGCCTCAGTCGTGCGCTTTACTTTAAAGACCAACGAGTTTTGCTCGCAATTGATCAACACCTCTTTAAGCTGCAAATAGTCTCCTGAAGTCGCGCCCTTTTCCCAGAGTTCTCCGCGACTGGTGCTCCAAAAGGTGGCGTGTCTCGTTCGAAAACTATGTTCTAGAGCCGCTTGATTTACGTAAGCCACATTCAAAACTTCGAGACTTTCTGCATCTTGAACCACGCAAGGCAAGACTCTCGCACCCAACTGACCGACCTTGGTCAATTTTTCCCAATCAATGAGAGACTGCAAACTTTCATCTACTTCAGACACAAAAACCTCAATAGTTAAATAACTCCGCTAGGGTGACCTTGCGTTCAGAAATCTCTTTTTCAACAAGTGCTTTGTTTAGGGCCCTCAATACTTTGAGGCGAGATTTCTTAGTCAATCGACGCCCTCGACGCGCTTTTGCCACAACTTTGTGACTCAGTTGGTCTTCAGAGTATTTCACGAGATCCGTATTTTTCAAATCGTAATCTTCCATCAGTCGATCTAGGGGTTGAATTCCCAACTCCCAAACCATTTCTTCATTATTTTCAGGTTCCATCTTTCCACCTGTAACGTTTAAAATCGATTGTCTCTCGAGAGCTAAAGGTAACACCTTCTGCAATGAGAATTTCTTTTTGTCGCTGCGCTCCCCCGCCTGGGCGTGGGCTGAGGGTTCCTTTGGCATTCACCACTCTCTGCCAAGGAATGTCAGACTCTTCTCCTAAGGCCGCTAAGGCCCACCCCACCATTCTCGGGGTCACTCCCGGAATCAATTGGGCGATTTGCCCGTATGTAGCCACTTTCCCTTTAGGGATTTGCGCCACTTGCAGGGCGATGCGTCGTTGCCATTCCATGGTTCAAATTTAGATTTGATTCTGAGATTTGCTACCTTGGGCGAAGAATTTCCCAAAGAGGACCCCATGTCAAATCCTATCTACGTCATCGATCATTTTGCCTTGGCCTTTCGATCTTTCTACGCCTTCATCAATAATCCCCTCATCAATTCAAAGGGAGAGCCCACCTCTGTTCTATTTGGCTACTGCAATGCTCTCTTTAGATTAATCGCCGAAAAAGGCACTCGCAATGTCGTCATCGCCAAAGACATTAGCGGCCCGAATTTTCGCCATGAGCTCTATCCCGAATACAAAGCCAATCGCTCTGAGATGCCCGAAGAAATGCGACAACAACTGCCCGATCTCGATCAATTTATCAAAATGACCGGGGTGCCCGTGTTGAGCCAGCAAGGATTCGAAGCCGACGACATCATGGCCAGCTTAGCCGAGCAACTCAAAGAGCAGACAATCTATCTCTTCACTAAAGACAAAGATATGATGCAAATGGTCAACGACCGGGTTTTCTTATTTCATCTTGAAAAATCGGGCGTCGAAGACACCGTTATTGACCGAGCCGCCGTTGAGGCCAAATTTGGTGTTGGCCCCGAGCACATTCGCGACCTGCTCGCCCTCATGGGAGATAGTGCCGACAATGTTCCTGGGGTGCCCAAGGTCGGCCCGAAAACCGCCGCAGATCTGCTCAAACAATACGGGTCTCTCGAAGGCATTTATGAAAATTTGAACCAAATCACCAAAAAAGCCTTGCACAAAAATCTCAGTGAAAATCGAGACAAAGCTCTACTCAGTCAACGACTTGTTTCTTTGGCTAAAGATCTCGAGGTCCCTCTCGACGAATCCTTTTACACCGTAAGCCCCTTTGACGAAAACCTTGAAGACTTCTTAAAAGAGCGAGAACTCAACGGCACTCTACGTCATTTCAAAAAAGCTCAAGAAGTGCTTAAAAATCCCGAAGATATTCTCTCTACCCCCCTTCCTACTGCAATACAACAGGTCGAATTTCACTGCGTCAAAACGCTTGCTGAGTTAGATGCGATTGCCCAAGAGGCTCGCACCGCTCAAAAAATGGCCTTAGACACCGAAACTTCAGGGCTTGACACCCTAACCTGCGACATCGCGGGAATCTGTTTGTCTGCAAATCCCGCCAAAGGGTATTACCTTCCGCTCAACCACAAAGATTCTGATAATCTTCCTCAACAAGAAGTTATCCATTGGTTGAATACTCTTATAAGGGAGCCTCAAATCACTTGGTATCTGCACAACGCCAAGTTTGACTTTCAGGTTTTAAGCCGCTATGGGATAGACTTTCCCGCTCAAGTTTTTGATACAATGATCGCTTCTTATCTGCTTAACCCCGGTGTGAGAGAACACAGTTTAGACGCTCAAGTGAAAAAGCGCCTCGGTCATTTGATGATTCCTATCGAAGATCTCATTGGCAAGGGAAAAAAACAAATTTCGTTTACAGAACTCACCGCTGAAGAGGCTTACACTTACAGTGCCGAAGATGCCGCATACACCTTGGCTCTGGCTGAAATTCTCGAAAAAGAAATTATCGAGAAGCAGATGCAAAAACCTTTAAATGATATTGAAATTCCTCTAATGAAAGTTTTAACAGAGATGGAACAACGGGGAATTTCACTCGACGGAGAACGCCTGAAAACGTTTTCAATAGAGCTCGCTCAAAGACTCGCAGATCTCACTCAAAAAATTTACGCCGAAGGCGGTAAAGAGTTTAACATTTCTTCTCCCAAGCAGTTAGGAGAGATGCTTTTCGAAGATCTCGGCCTCAAAACAGGTAAAAAAACAAAAACAGGGTATTCAACCGATGCCTCTGTTTTACACAGTCTGCGCAACGAGCACCCTATCATTCCCGCAATTCTCGAATATCGTGAACTCGAGAAACTTAAAAATACCTATGTCGATGTTTTGCCCGATCAAATTCATCCTAAAACCCAACGCGTGCACACTTCTTTTAGCCAAACCATTGCGGCCACAGGCCGGCTTTCAAGCATTAATCCCAATCTGCAAAATATTCCTATTCGAACCCCCGAAGGGCGCAAGGTTCGCGAAGCCTTTATCTCATCTGATCCCGACAAAATTTTATTAGCGGCCGATTACTCCCAAATTGAACTGAGAGTTCTCGCCCATTTGAGTCAAGACGAGAACTTGCTCAACGCCTACCGCAACGGGCTTGACATTCACACCCAAACTGCCGCTCTGCTCTTAAGGTTAAATCCCGAAGAGGTTAGCCCTGAGCAACGCCGACAATCTAAAGCTGTCAATTTTGGCATTCTTTACGGAATGAGCGCTTTTCGACTTTCTAACGAACTCGAGATTCCGCGCTATCTCGCCCAAGAGTTTATCGACGGCTATTTTGCCGCTTACCCTAAAGTGACTTCTTTTATTCAAAACACCATTGCCGCAGCTCGGCAAAACGGTTATGTCGAAACTCTTTTTGGCCATCGCCGCTATCTCCCCGACATCGACGCTGAAAATATGAATATTCGCTCAGCGGCCGAACGCATTGCCGTCAACACCCCCATTCAGGGCACCGCAGCTGGGCTAATTAAGCTCGCAATGATCGAGCTTGAACCTAAAATTCAACAAAGTGGACTTCATTTGCAGATGCTTTTACAGGTACATGATGAATTGGTCTTTGAAGTTGCAAAAAAAGATCTCGACGCCGCAAAAGTTTTGATAAAATCGACAATGGAAAACGCCTTCTCTATGGACGTGCCTTTAACAGTAGAGGTAGGAGAAGGCTTAAACTGGCTGGATGCCCACTAAGGAGTCGATTTTGAAAATCGTAGGAGTCACCGGAAACATCGCCTCTGGCAAAACCTCTTTTTGCCAGATCATGAGCAACGTGGGCCCCTGCCGCATCATTGATGCGGATTTTGAGGCCCACCGACTCTATGAGCTCAAACCCCATATTTTAGAGGAAATTGCCGCCACTTTTGGTTCTCAATACGTTTCAGAAGGCAAATTAGACCGCAAGGCCTTAGGCAAAAAAGTCTTTGCCGACAAATCTGAACTCGAAAAGCTCAACGCACTTGTACACCCTTATCTCATGACCCATCTCGAGTCTTTATTGGCCGAAGAAAACAACGATGTTGAATTTGTTCTTCTCGACGCCGCCTTGCTTTTCGAACTCGGCTATGACAAGATCGTCCACTACGTCGTTACCATTGACGCCCGCGAAGAGCTACGAGCCCAGCGTCTTATCGAAAAGGGACTCAGCGAACAAGAAGCCTTCGACCGCATCCGTTCTCAAATGCCATCAACAGAAAAAGTAGAGCGGTCAGACTGGGTCGTCGTCAACGAAAATGGCAATGAGCATTTGCTTCGCGAAGCAGAAAGAATTTGGGAGGCCCTTTCGAGTTGTTAGGTCAACTCAACTGGCCCGAATTTTCATAAGCATCACAAAAGAATCGCGAAGCATTGAGGACATTTTCGGATGAATGATTTTTTAGAGGTATTCTTCATTCTTTTCTTCGGTGCGGATAGGTAAACTCAATCCCCCAAACAGACCTGCTTGGGGGATTTTTCATC
>JBNKYI010000235.1:0-4640 GCA_050300815.1 Fibrobacterales bacterium | reverse complement strand
GTTTTCGATATGATAATAGATCACTCTGACATCGTGCTCATCACTCCAGACAATACCCCCAATATGATTTTCTTTTGAGGGATTAACAAAGTCATAGCCCTCTTGTATTCCATTGATTGAAGTCTCTATTGTCGGTGCCGTTTTATCAAAATCAATTTGCATGGCAAGGGTAAATCCACGCCCCTCTTGACCCGTTACTTCAGCGAGACTCCCCGAATATATTTTGAAATCTTTTAAGGCGTCTAAAGTAACATTTGCCTTACCAAAATCTGCGACTAAGGTATAAAACTCATCTTGCTCTCCACTGTTTAGGTCACTGCGTTGAGTGACATCTTCGGGAGCAAACGAGATCCAACCCGATTCACATTCTTTGGTCCAATCTTCATTTATACACCATTTAAAGTCATTTGCCGAAATCCCTGGGTAATCGAACATGTCAATATAGGTGGTAAATTTTGGCGAGGGGTTTGAAAGCACCACTCCTTGAAGTGGCCAACCGATATCTAAACGAGGAGGTGTCGCTTGCTTGGTGATATATATTCGTTGGGTATGAGACAAACCCACTTTGTTTTGCACATAAATGGTCATGGTATTTTGACCATCTCTGATTAAATGCTTCGCTTCTTTTAATTGATCATATTTTTTGGCCAACTCACCAGGTCTTAGAATCCAATTACCCCATGCATCCGCAGGGCATTCTGCTGTATTGTCTAGAGTTTTAGATTCTCCCCAATTGCCCGAATAAGTTAGAGTGCAAGAGTTTTTATCGTCATTAATAGTCCATGTAAAATTATGAGAGAAGTTAAAATTGAGTTGAACGATTTTTAACAAATCAGGCCTTAGATCGTCGACAACCAGATGCATCTCTTCGGGTGTTTTATCAAGTAAAGTTTGAGAGTAGGTCCTGCGATGAGACCTACGAACTTTAGGATATGTAGCTTTTGGGTCATCACCTTCGGTAGTGCCGTAACGAGCAAGACAAACATCTTCATCTTCGCAGGTCACAGGGTCATACTCTTCATATTTGATGGCCATAGCTCCATCCCACCCTGTGCTGCCTTTAAAGTTGATTTCTTTGGTTTGATTGAGGGCGATTTTACCGAGCCATTGATCTAAAAATTTCTTGCCTGCTATACATTCTGCAATAAGTTCATCTTGACTTGCCGAACTCGCTGCAACACTTGAACTAGTTGCCGAGGTAGAAGATGTATTTTCAGAAGAAGAGACTTCACTAGATGACAATGCACTTAAGGGTGATAGTCGACATAGGTCTTCGAGTTTTATCACTTCAACTGGACCATTACGTCTATTTGAATTTGGGATAATTTCTGAAAAGATTTTAGGGTATAAAATGCTTACTGTATTTTCACCATCTTGTTCTGTTGATTTGACACTGGCAAAAGAGACGAAAGGTTTTTCGTAAAGAAATTCTTCTAGGTCTGTGCCGTCGATATTGGGAGATTGTTTTCTATATGACATGATATGTGAATAATCGTGTGAACCGATTACAACACCTGGTTGATTAAGACCTGAATATATTCGCTGATCTTCTGACTCATCTGGCAAACCGATAGCTTTATCAACACCTACAATGTACGTCAACCCAACGGCTAAGCCAGCTCCGATACTTGGTGGATATCTTAACGAAGAAGAAGGGAGCCATGGACGTAAAGCTTGATACATAATCTGTGTAGTAACATCTGTTATAATTCCAGCCTGCCCAAAAACCTCTGTCCATCCAGACTTAATGCTGTATAGCTTTCTCTTAACATCAGAGTTTTTAAATATCTCAACATTTCTAGCTTCACTACTTTCTTTTGGAACTGCGATTGTACCTTGATCACTCATATCAAAACCAGGAAATAACGCAGCCAAACCTCCTATGTACCCATTTCCAAGTCTCTGGCTAATGCTGATATTTTCATAATTATTTTTATATGTATGCTTATAAAGCGGGTAGCTTCTTTTCAGAACATCAATAGGAACATATTCACCAATGCTCTTATAAATCTTATCTTCAATTGAACTTCCATAATTGAAAATTTCATAACCAAGCCTTGTACTAGGTGGACCTAAAACGGCTAAACCTTCATGATAGAATATTCTATGAGCAGGTACACCCCAGTTTGTTGACATGCCTCGATTATTTAGCGCCTCCAGATCAGTTGACCCAGGAGACAAATATTCAATAGCAGTTTCCCATGAATTGTAATCATTTGCCTCCACATAATTTTTAATCATATCATATGTAAATGCTTTAAACAGAGGTATATAGATTGAAGAAATTTGGGATTCATTTACATATGGCATTATGTAAGGCTTCCATGTTTCAGGCAAAATATCTCCTGCAAAAATCATGAACGTAAGCATTGCACTTGCAGACTTAAAAAGTTCAGTTCGAGCAGCTTCTTCATCCCTTATTTCAACTGCATTTCTAGCAATAGGACTTCCTTCTTGGGGACTATCAAAAGTAACTACCTTATCAACATCACCTTGATAATAATTAGACTGTATATATTCTCGAACTGTTTGACCACCCATAGAATGAACCAGTAACGTGTATCGAGAAGGCACTAAATCTGGTCTTTCTTTACGTAATTCACTTAATAATTCTTTCACAAAATCTGATTGTGGTGTATTTAAGGCAATTTTGTATTTGACATTAACATTTTTTTCAAGAAACCACATATATAACCTAGGGTCATTTATTGGCCTATAATACGGATCATGGTCTAAATTAGGATTTCCATACTTATAATATAAAGGCAGCCCTGTGGCCTCACCTTTGGAAAGATCTCCTAGCGAGTAGAACTGAAAAAGATATTTAGATGAACTTTTTGTTTTTGATTTAACTATTGGCAATTTATCATTATCAATTAGTTCTTCATTATAAACCCAACCTAAAAAATTTTGTATTTCGAAAGCCAACCATCTCATAACAGCATTTTCTAAAAAACTATGATTTGGCAATGCTAATTTTGTTTCGTAATTATACGAATTACTACCATTAGGCCACCATATAGGTCCTTCTAAATTTACACATCCATCATTATAATCTTTGCCATTATAAATATCATCGCGAGGTTTATAGTCTCTCCATCCAAATCCGTATTTTAAATTCACAGGAGACATTCCAGGGTGCGATGCCGTTTGATTATAAACATGATGATCATATCCTACGACTTCTTCAGCTACGTAGCCATAAGTACCTTTTTGATGGAATGTATTAAAGCCGACACCTTTGAATTGATGACATTCTTTTTCAACATTACCATAAGAGTTCGGATTGATACCATGATGAAAAACCGTTAAGCTTCGCCTAGCTGGCTCCATTGGTGATTGACACCACACCAGCGTATGCAATAACACCAAATAAAATATCTTGTTCATTTCTCTCCTACCAATTCGTCCATTTATCATAAATTTGTTTTTTCTCGCCATCGACAAAAAGAGTGACATTTTCCGCACCAGAAACCGTTTTAAATTCACTTCTAGACTCTTTTTGAGGTTGCTCCCAAGAACCTAATTTTAACGTATTACTTTCAAATTTTAAATTTGCCGCTGCCCAAAAGCCATGTGTTAATCCGATTGTAAATTTTGAATCAGATTCTAGATCAAAAAAGAGCAAACCTTTGCCACTATCATTTGCATCAATTGAAAGTTCATTTTCTACTAAATCAATTATTACCGAATCATGAGATTCTTTATAAAATCGGTAAAGTATGGCAGTAGTGTCATCTCTTCTTTTTATGGTATAAATACTATCATCTACATTTATAACATCATTCCATCGACCACCATTATTGCCTTTAAAATCCATAACAGATACAGTGCCATCCTTAACATTTTGCAGATAATAGTGATTGACGTTTTCATCCATATCATCTAACCTTCTATCGGTTAAGGCAATTAGCACACTATCTCCCGACCATGGCCTTATAGGATTTTCAACCCAAGGTTGTGGGCTAAAAATTTCTTGCTCTCTACTTAACCATTCTTTACCCCAGCCCTTTCCTACTTGCCTAAATTGTTCTTCACTATAGGGGTCAAAAATAAACGTGACAAATTCTCCATTAATTAAATGAATCTGCAACCTATAAGCGCCCAAGTATAAATAATTGTCTTTGCTACTACCCAGCTTAGGCTTAAGGACCAATTCACCTAATTCATTAGGGATATCACCCGTTTCTATAAGAAATAATTCTTTATACTTTTCTTTTATCTCAATAATTTCATTGGTGTCAATACCCAATAAAAAATATCGAGAATAATCTACACCATCACCCCCACCGGCAAATGAAGTACAATTTTCCCATTCTGCTTCTGTAATTTTTACTGCTATATGATTTCGGCCAAATCGCGCCCATTTTGCAGTAGGAGGGAAGTTTGCATTAACCCTCCCTTCTTTACAAAATAGCGAATCACATCCCATCACTCCAAAAACCATCAACCCCAAGAGTCCAAAGCCCCAAAACAAAAGCCTATTTTTCATAAAAACCTCACTGATTATCCCTAATAAAAAACTCTCAAAAATACCACGATTCTAAAGCCCTTATCAAAGCAAAGCGATAACTTTAGCCGTTAAAAAGACTTAGAAAAAATCAAGATCCACAGATCTTGCGATACTTAGTGTAGAGATC
>JBNKYI010000234.1:0-4654 GCA_050300815.1 Fibrobacterales bacterium | reverse complement strand
CATGGCTTCGAGGTCCATAACGTTCGCTCCAAAGCATTTCTTAACCCACTCGAAACCCAAACACCACTCTCTTTTAAAGTGAACCCCTTCAACCATGACATCTTGGGCGATCACCAAATCCTTTTGCAAGGCCAAAACTGCGGCGTCATCGCCAATTCCCACAGAAACCTCAGCGCCTACAGGTTTTCTAAGGCTTTCGATGAAATCAAATTCGGGAAGTTCTTGAAAAGGCATTTTTTTCATTTGCCTGAATTTAAAAAAACATCGGGATTTGGGAATTTCAAATGAAGTGTATCTCCAACGCCCTTACCAGTTGGAAAAGGGTTTTCTATATAAGTGAATCTGATGGAAAAGAAATTTGATGGACATATTGTGCTTATCGGCAAGGCCGATTACGACTCAGAAACACTTGCTCAATGGACAGTGGAGTGGTTGATTCACAATAAAATTACCGATGAACCCAATTTGTATCTGTGTTCTGAAATAGACACCGCGAGGGCCTCTATTGAGACCCCTCTGTTTGAGGGAAATCCCCCTGGGTTGATTGTGATCAATCATTCGGATACCGACGAAGAAATGCGCCGTTTCAGCAAACGCGTTCGCAATGCCATTCCCGAATGCTGGACCGTCGACCTTTTGCAAAAAGAGGATGCCTTGCCCACAGACCCTCATGCCTTTGCTCTTTTAAAACCTGTATACAAAGAAGATTGGGATCATTTCTTAGACCATCTGTTTCACAAGGCCGCTACCCCTCAATGGAGTCGCGCACTGTCTAATCCCGCCTCTTGAGGATCTATTGAAAACCGGCATCGCTTACTTTGGAGTTCGCAATCCAGAATACGTTCGCATCGACATGCAAGTCATTGCCTCTTTGGGCTTCACTCACGTTTTGCATACGGTGTCAGAAGCAGATCTCAAATACTATCGTGAAACCATGGCACAAATTGTTGCCGACAGTCGTAAAATGGGATTACAAGTCTATGTCAACCCTTGGGGAGTAGGAAGAGTTTTTGGTGGAGAAGCCTTTTCTGAAATCGCCGCGCGCCATCCCGAAGCCGCTCAATGCGATCAAAACGATCGCCCATTAGTCGCCGCTTGCCCTAACTCTGAAATTTTTCAAAACTACATGATCGACTGGATCGATGCCGTTTGCGAGATGGATATTGAAACCGTTTTTTGGGATGAGCCTCATTTTTATTTCGAAAAAGAAGATCCTTCGCTCTGGACCTGCCGCTGCAAAGCCTGTCGAGTCAAATTTAGACAAAAGTACAGTCACGCCATGCCCGCATCTCTCAGCGAACGTCTGCAAGAATTTAGACAAGAGAGCCTGCTCGAATTTCTCGACAAAATGACTAAGCGAGTCAAAGCAAAAGGCAAAAGAAATTCGCTTTGCCTTTTGCCACTGACCTTTAACGATGGCATTAGTCATTGGGAGCCCTTTGCCGAACTCGAGGCCTTAGATGAAATAGGCACCGACCCTTACTGGCAAAAAGGAGACTCGATCAATGAAATTTCAAAAAGTTATCACGAACACTCTGTTAAAATTTTAGAACTGGCTCAAAAAAATCACCTCGAAGCTCAAATGTGGGTGAAAAATTATCACATCCAAGCTCACAACGAAGATTCGGTTTCGGCCGCAACTTGGGCGGCCTTCAATGAAGGGGTGCGCAATCTCTTTGCTTGGTCGTTCAAAGGGAGTCAATACATGAGTTGGCTAGCCAGTGATGATCCTGAAAAGGTGTGGGAAATTCAATGCGATGCCTTTTTTGAATGCAGGCAAAAGGCCCAAGAAGAGGGCTAGCGAACCTTACAACGAACAATATTCGATTCGAATGTCCATCGATTATTTAAATCTGCTGAGTTTTCTGATTCTTTTACCATTGTAAGGTAAATATCATCCATTGTCGTTGTAGTGGTATTGTATATCGCTTCATTTCCTAATAGAATCTCACTACCTGGGATGGAAATACCCATTGAATCTAAAACTACCCAACTTTCAAAAAAACGGTCTATTGATTCTTGTTGTATTGGGTAAACCTCTGTTCCATTAAGAAAATCTGTAAAATCTGATCTCGTAGGGATTTTTGTATTTTGATCACAAACAGGGTAATTATTATAACGCCTATATGGATTTGAACTCGTGAATGTAACTGCTGTCGCCGTTAAATAACTGTATTTACGTCCTAAACTACAATCATCAGCCCAACAATAACTTTGACAAAAATTACCCGACTTATTTGATTCACTGTAGCAGAATTCATTAGGACTTGGATCATACCTTAAATTTTGGGTAAATAATTTGATCCCTCCCGACTTCACCCATTCATATCTTTTAAAATCACGAGGATCTTCAAAAACTCCACTCAATGCTTCTAGCGTAATTTTCGGAAAATAATCATATACATCGATAGAATCAGGAGTAATTGAGTGAACCCATAAGGGCCACACTCTCGATTTCAGTTGATCGATCTCTGTTTCGTTTAAAAAAAATTTAATCTGGTAAGAATTTGGCGTCAATTGAGAAGTCTTGATTTTGCCTATATCAATTACATCACTTCCAATGGTAAAAAAGAAATCTAAACCATTTTGTGGAGCATTAAGAATCACGTCAAGTTCTATGGTTCCAAGATGCTCAGCATAATCCCATGTCTCTGATACGATTTCAACACTTGTAAACTTTAAAGAATCTATTTGATCAACTCTAACATACTGACTCACAGAATTTACTCGATTTAAAACATCCTCAACCCTAAGCTCAAATTCAAAGGAATTAGTGGGGCCTATTAAACTATCTAGAGGTAAACTTTTCAGCCAAGTCAATTCATATTGAATTTGGACTAATGAATCATTTTGAAAGAAATTAGAATCGACAACCTCAAAGCGGGTTTTATCAAACAGTAAAGCCCTGTTAAAGTTAGGTAGACTAGAAGGCACCTTTAGATTGAATTCAAGAGAAATAGTCGTATCCATTAATTTCACAATATTATTTTCTAAAGTCTGAAATTGTATTTCTGGGGGCTGATATAGCTCAATGTTGCCCACAAAATCATAGATAAAAAGAGTATCCGACCTTTCTCGCCCCATTTCATCACTAATCTTTGAAGTGATGGCAAACTGACCTGGATTGTATAGAAGGTCTGTTTTTAGAATTAAACTATCTGCTGCTACTACAAGTATAGTGTCTGCTTTTTCAAAAAACACATTTTCTTCATAAACTATGGGGCTCGCAAAGGCTATCATATTCTTGTGAACCTTTTGTTCTCCCATGGTGTTTCTTACAAAAAACAAGATGCTATCTAGCGTAACAGAATCTTTATAAAACCAATCTGAATCGATGTAACTCACTTCAAACATTTCAAAAGTCGTAGAAGTAGGATCTAAGGGATTCGTCCACAATTCATCTTCGCTTAGACTTTCAGTACAAGACATTATTCCTATCGAAAAAAAGATCAAAAGAACGTGAAAGATTAGAACTGCAGCTTTCATAAGTTTAAAAGGTGATTGCAACAGCAAAGGTTAAGGTTGACAGTACTGCTAATCCAATGGTGAGGTTGCGTCCGAATTCTGAACCTTTGCGGCGATTATCTAGTTGATAATAACGATCTTTGTATTGGCTGAAATTGTCTTTGGCATTTAAATATTGCGTATGCACTCTTTTAGCTTCTTCTCGATTAAACTCAACCTGGTGTTGAAAGTAAGAGGCTCCCAACCAAGCCAAAGCTGAAGTGCCCATTAAATACCACGAACCGTGTATTTGATTATTTACCCGAGGAGTTTCATCGGTAAAAACACTGATGTTTTGCGCTGAAATTGGCGTAATCGCAAACAGAAAAACAAACCATAGACTGAGAATTAACACCCTAGGTTGCTCTTTAAAAACTTGGTTTAATTTTGACTTATTGACCATCATAGTCACCATTGCTCTATTGTTTCCCTAACCCAAAGATAAAATTAACTAAGGAGAACTTAAACCGATTTACTCTTGCGAAAAGAAAAGATTATTTGTTGATTTGTAGTGATGTTAGGGAACTTTAATTTCAAATCTAGATTTTCAAAAGGGCACAGAGCGGCTAGTCTTCTTGCCATTTTGCTTTTGTCGGGTTGTGCCACCACCACCCCGACTTTTTTGCATCATGTTACTGACATCGATTCGTTTGATAATACCTCAGTCAAAAGCTCTGAGACCGGATTGGATAATTTTTTTTCGCTCCCAATTGGCGATAAAGAAAAATATCGATCTGAAAATGATCAAGCGCCCATGCCTATCAACACTATTTCGGCTTCGATTGCAACCTCTGCCTGTTTATCAACCGCTTGTTTAGATTTATTTGGTAGCGCGGGCATCCTTCATTTGACGGTGGGGACTGGGTTTACCTGGAGGGCGCAAATAACTCATTCTGTTGCCTCTTCGATCACTCCCTTTGTGGCTATTCCACTACTTACTGGTGAGAGCGAATATGCGAAAGACATCAATGATTATAACGGAATTGGCTTGTATGGCATTAAATGGAATTGGAAGTTGGGTTCTTTTTTAGCTCATTTTGGCTATGAAAGATCAAGGTCATATACCTATAATCTCGACATTTATGACTCAGGGGAAGGATCAGACGGCGGCTATTATCACACTTATTCGATTGGCATGGGAGCAGCCTTT
>JBNKYI010000233.1:0-4656 GCA_050300815.1 Fibrobacterales bacterium | reverse complement strand
TGGGCCAATTGGCGCAAAGATCCCCAAGAAGGGCTCAGGCTCTACAAACAAGGATTATCGCTCGGTGGCTCTAAACCCTTAAATGAAACCTTTGCGGCAACGGGGATTCCCTTTGATTTTTCTTCTGCAACTCTCGCTCCCTTAATGGAAAGTCTTGATCGCGAGTTGGGATGGAAGTAAAGGTCTTAAGGCATGAGGATCTTCCTGAGGGTTTAGACCCTATGGGTGAGGGAATTCGCTTTACAACTCAAGGCTCTGCCAAAGTATGGATTCCCGAATCTACCGCTCCTGTACTCGGAAATTCTCAAAAACCCGAAGTAGAATTAAATCTCGCCAATGTGATCGCCGATAGCCTACCTGTTTATAAACGTCATGGCGGGGGGGGAACGGTGCTTTTGAGTCCCAAGGGTTTTTGCTTTGCCATCCGCTTTCCTAAAATCTCTCAAAACCACATTGCCGATTATTTTGATCGAGGAACTGGATATCTTAAAAACTATTTGTTAGAGTCTTATCAATTAGAAACTCTGAGTCGAGGAATTTCTGATTTGTGTATCGGTAATCTCAAAATTTTAGGTTGCAGTTTATACATGCCTAAAGAGTGTGTTGTCTATCTCGCCTCTGTTTTATTTGAAGAAGATATCGATCAAATTGAGCGTTACCTCGCTCACCCTTCTAAAGAACCCGACTATAGAGCCGGCAGAGGGCATCGACAATTTCTGACCTTTCTCTCAGAGCACTTACCCAAAGATATCTTACTCCAACAATTTGTAAAAGACTTTGAACGTTACTTAACAAAACAAACCCAAAGTCTTAATGCAGACTTCTGAGAAAACCTCGTGAAAAAAAACATCCTAGAAAATGCAAATACATCTGATTCAAATCATCGAGAAAACTGCTACCGTTGTTGGCAAGAAAAATCTCTGTGTCTTTGTTCTCATGTGCAGATCGAGAGCTCACCTCTCGAAGTTATCTTGCTCCAGCATCCCAGAGAAAGGCGCATGACCATCAACACAGGTCGACTTGTGCATTTGGGAATTGAAAATGCTAGAGTCTTTTACGGGGTGCATTTCGACAAAGTCGAAGCTCTGCAGAATCTCTTATCAGACATAGAAGATCCTGCAGAAGTAGGTATTCTTTTTCCTTCGCCAGGAGCGCTAGATCTCGCAGATCACCCTCCCCAACTCAAAAAGATGATCGTTGTCGACGGCACTTGGAACGAAGCCAAAAAAATGCTGCATCGATCACCTAGCTTGCAAAAGATTCCTCGTTATTTTTTAAAAACAGAATCTACCAGTAATTATCGAATTCGCAAAGCGCCTCGCCCCGAATACTTAAGCACCGTTGAAGCAACAGTAGCATTACTGCGAACCTACGAAAAAAATCCCACCGCTCATCAAAATCTGATCGACGTTTTTCAGATCATGGTCAGGCAACAAGAGGGTTTTGGCGCCAGCGAACCCCGCCATCTCAGAAACAAACGACGGATGGTTAAAATCAAAGAGAGAGCTCGGCTAAAAAAATTGCTCTTCAGTACCAAGCCCGAGCTGAGGATTGCCGCTCTCAGAGAAAAGACGGCAGATGAAATAGAGAGAATTGAAAAAATTGCAGACGCTTTGTGGGGGGTTAAAGACATTTATAAACCCGAATCTTTGCGGCCTCTTTTTGATTTTAAAGAACCTCAGTAAACTGACCGATCAGATCGCGATAAACTTTTTTCAATTCTTTAGACTCTATGATTTTCACCTGATTTGTGAAAGACAATAACCACCGCGCAAAACCTTCGAGATGAGGAACGGCGAAATCCATCTGCGCTCCATCAGGACCCATACACTCTTCTCCTGTAAAACCCCAATAAGAACGGTAATCTCTGACTCTGTGGAGACAACCCTCACTAAAAATGACGCTGACATGGTGAATGTGCACTCGAGACGTTTGTATTTCGCCATATTCAGCGAGATTGATTCGATCAGATAATCTGTACTTTTCTGAACACACCCTAACTCCCACCATGCGATCCATTCTAAAATCTCGGTAATCTCGACGCTCACGGCACCAAGCAATCAAATGCCAATGATAACCGTAAAATACAAGTCCCAGAGGTTCTATCTGACGAGTACTAACAGCTAAACCATTGGGCTTAACATAATTGATTTCTAAGACTCTCGATAAGTACAGAGATTCGCGAACCTGTGACATCACATCATTATTCTCTTGACTTTTTCTAGATCGCGCCTTTGACAGAACCTTGATATAACCATCAAAAAACTCCAACTTATCTTGTAAGTGTCTAGGCAATATCGATCGTATTTTTTTCAACGCGTTTTCGAAATAACCTTTAGTCGCCTGATCGGGAAAGGCCTCAATAAATTTTGCCGCTGTCAATAACGCGACACCTTCGTTTTCATCGAGAACCACAGGCGACAACAAAAAACTTCGATCGAGCTGATATCCCACTCCCGCTTCGCCTTGTATCGGAAAACCCGAAGCCTGTAGCGACCTGATATCTCTATACACCGTTCTTTGCGTGATCCCAAACTCTACTGACAATTCTTGCGCCGTTAACAAACGGCGACTTTTAAATTCGAGAATCATCGCCTGCAATCTTTCAAGTCTTTTCATTCTTCACATCCGCACCTTTAAGTCTTGACACAACTACATTTAATCAATAGTAAAGAAACATAAAAACTCCTTTGTACCCCAAAAAAACATTTGCTCAAAAGACATCGTTCTTTAACAACCTACTGACATTAGGTTGTCACTCCCCCATTCTAATTTCTCTTTGTCACCTGAAAACAGGGCTCAACAAAACAACAAAGGAAACCCAATGAACACACTCAACATTATCGAAACAACCACCACAACTCTCACCGTGATGAGTCGTACTTTGACCACATCTATCCATTCAATGAAAAGTGATTTGGGAGATATCCCCGAACAGATCATTGCTGAAATCGAAAAGAACGGTCTCAATATTGCTGGCCCTTGCCAGTTTATCTATACGGGATCAATGGAAACCCACGATACCCCCTTTACCCTACAAGTCGCTTTTCCTGTAAGTGATTTTGAAAAGTACACAGGACCCTTCCACATTGGGCAACTCGCCGCCAAAAGTTTTTATCAAAGTAGCTATACCGGCCACCTAGACAACATTGGAGAAAAAGGTTGGATGCCTTTTATGGAAGCACTGGGAAAAGACATGAAACCCGGTAAAGAAGCCCGCGAAGTTTACATCGACTGGAAGGGTCCAGAAAGCAGTGAAAACGTCGTATTATTGCAATTTGAAAAGTAATCAGACCTATTCAAACCTATCACCTCGCGGTTGCTCTCTAGCAACCCGCGGGGCGGTAATACAAAAGAAAGGTGATTTAATCTATATGTAATCTAGTGTCTAGGGGATTTCAAAATAGAGAGAGCTGTACTAAATTAAACACTGTCACCCCGACATAAGTGTTTAGCCTCTAATTTTCTTTGGGAGAATCCATGAAATCATTTCTCATTCTCGTTTTTGCCCTTGCGACCTCGGCCTTTGCTGATCCCGCCGGAGCTCAAGCACTTCTCAACGATTTTTTTGGCAAATACCTAGTCACTCCTTTTGCAGCCATTCTTTTCTGGGATGGTATTTTAAAAATACCATTCATCCTCGTGGTTCTCGCCAGTGGCGGTCTCTTTTTCACTCTTCGATTCACCTTTGTTAACGTCCGTTTTTTTCGCCATGCGATTGACATTATCCGCGGACGCTATGACAATCCCGATGATCACGGTGAAATCAATCATTTTAAAGCTTTAACCTCAGCACTTAGCGCAACCGTAGGGCTAGGCAACATCGCTGGCGTCGCCGTCGCCATCGCCACCGGAGGGCCCGGAGCTGTTTTTTGGATGTGGATTGTCGCCTTTTTTGGAATGAGCATGAAGTTCGCCTCTTGCACCCTCGCCCAGATCTATCGTCGAATCAAACCTAACGGCAAAGTGCTTGGTGGTCCGATGATTTTCTTAAGCGAAGGACTCAAAGAAAAATTCCCCAATGCCCCCTGGATAGGCAAAGCTTTTGGTTTTTTCTTCGCGGTCTCTACAATCATGGCCAGTTTTGGGGGAGGAAACCTCTTTCAAGGCAATCAAACCTATGCTTTGATTTCTAAAGAGATCGCCGGTGATGGCGAGCTTTCTCCTCTCGCCCCATGGATTGTAGGAATCATTCTCTCGGCCTTTGTCTCTATCGTTATCTTAGGAGGGATTAAACGCATCGGTAAAGTCACTTCGCGCATGGTTCCTCTAATGTGCGGAATCTACTCTTTAATTTGTCTGGCTATTGTTTTTGGCAACTTTGAAAAGATCCCTCATATGTTTGCTGAAATTTTTGCCAATGCCTTTGCCCCCGACGCACTTTACGGTGGCTTTATCGGCGTTTTGATTCAGGGAATGAAAAGAGCTGCTTTTTCAAATGAAGCAGGTCTGGGATCAGCGGCAATCGCTCATGCTGCAGCTAAAACCGACCAACCCATCCGCGAGGGATTCGTCGCCATGATCGGTCCCTTCATCGAGGAGACCATGCGACTCGACGGTCCCGCGATCGGAAACTACCGACGAGCCACGCGCGATACCGATCTCGGCGGAGTCCGGATTCCAGAGGGCGCGACCCTGACGCTCCTATGGGGCTCC
>JBNKYI010000232.1:0-4657 GCA_050300815.1 Fibrobacterales bacterium | reverse complement strand
CGCTTCGAAATCCAAGGAACGGTGATGTAGGCGATAAGCAAAGAAGAAAGCATTGCAACAGGAACATTAAAGGGTATGGGCATCATGAAAGGCCCCATCATTCCGGTAACGAAAGCCATAGGTAGAAAGGCCAACATTACAGCAATAGTTGCAACATTCGTTGGATTCCCTATTTCATTAGTTGCGATGATGATTGCTTCTTTAAAACTTTTGTGCTTTTTGCCGTGCAAATGACGGTGAATATTTTCGATTACAACGATAGAGTCGTCTACGAGTAAACCGAGGGCGAGAATCAGAGCGAAAAGAGTGATGCGATTAATGCTTTGCCCTGAGAAATAGCCGACGGATAAGACGATGAGTAAAATGAGGGGAACCGTTAACGTGACGATGACGGCCTCTCTCCAGCCGAGGAATAAAATGAGGATAAGAACGACGGTGACAATGGCGATGCCTAGATGTTCGACTAAAAGATTCACGGCGGCATTGGCTTTTTTACCGTCGTTTCGAGTGATATTTAGCTGAATCCCTTCAGGAAGAGCGTAACGGCGAATTTCGTCGAGCTTGTCAGAAATGGCTTTAGAAACGACAACCGCATTCACACCGGCTTTTTTGGCGAGAGATATGGTGATGGCTGCGGCTTCAGAACGCTGCTTTTGCAAAGAATCTTGTTGTGCTCCTCCCCAAGAAAAACGGGCGTGAACATCAGATTCTAAAGAACCATCGATGATTTCTGCGACTTCTCCCAGATGCACGGGGCGATTATTGGGAGCTCCTACAATCAGTTTGGAAATTTCTTCGACACTGCCGAGCGCACCTTTCATGCGAACGGGATGAGCCTTGCCGTTTTCAATAATTTCTCCAGAAGGGAGATCTACATTTGCCGCCCTCAACATCTGATCGACTTGATCGAGATTGAGTCCCGAAGCTTCTAACTTCATTGGGTCGAGTAATACCTGTACACCTCGAGGCTGAGCCCCCAGAATCTCACTGACAGATACACCGGGAATTGAACGCACCTGTTCGAGAATCGCCGTTGCCACTTTCCTCAATTTTTGTTCGTCAATGGTTTGTGAGCTCAGTGTGAAACTAAAAATGGGAACATCGTCGACGTTAATGGGTTTTACCATAGGTTGCAAAGCGCCGTAAGGAAGTTTATCCATGTTTTGCATGATCTGATTATAGACCCGAACCAAGCTGCGTTCTTGATCTTCTCCCACTGAAAAAGCCACTGTGACCATGCCGAAATCGTTGGAGGCATAACCATAGGTGTGTTCAACTCCTGGAAGTGCATTAAGGAGAGCCTCCATGGGCTTAACCATCAATTGATGAACTTCTTCAGAGCTGGCGCCGGGCTTCATTAACATGACGTTCGCAGCGGGCACAGTGATTTGGGGATTGTATTCTCTCGGAGTTAAGAGAAGAGACACGGCCCCGACGATAAAAACGGCGACGATAAGTAAAACAGTGAGCTTCGAGTCGATAAACATCTTCGCCAGTTTGCCGGCAAAATTGAGGTGTTTTGCGTTTGAGGTTTTTGATGAATTACTCATGGCCAACCTCAGTTGCATTCAAAATTTCGATTTGGTCAAAGTTTTGAATAGGCCGCAGATCTCCTAACAGCACTTGGTCTCCTGCTTTTAATCCCGCCTGTACCCTGATTTTCCCCTGAGTTCCTTGCGTGGCCTCTGTGCGGATCATGCGAAATTGAGCTTCTCTGTTTTTGTTGAGAACAAATGTTCCTTTTAAACCTGCTCGTTTGAGAATGCTTGTTGAGTCGATCATGAGAATTTCTTCATTGCCAATAGGGAAGTAAACTTCAATAAATCCACCGGGATGAAGAGTGTTTTGAGAAAGCTCTCCCACCTCTAATTTGATGAGATGTGTGTGAGATAAGGGATCGGCTACGGGCACTTGATTTTGAATAGACAGGTCACAAAGTTGTTTTCCTTCTAAATAATGACAGACCTTGCGGTCGGTTTTGATTTTTTCATAAAGGGCTTCGGGCACTTGGGTGACGATCTCTAATTGATTGGGACTTTCGATGGTGAGAAGGGGGTATCCCGGAGAGACGAGGTCACCCATGTTGAGCATTTTGCGACTCACGACTCCGTTGATCGGACTTGTGATACTCGTGTATTTGGTCTGAGAATGAGCAATTTTAAGTCCCGAATTTGCTTGCTGAGTTCGTTGTTGGGCGACTTCGTAGTTTAATTTCATTTTTTCCCATTGAGCCTGAGTGATGGCCTTTTCTTGCAGTAAACGGTCAAATCGTTCAAAGTCTGTTTTGGCATCAGCGAGTGCGGCGAGGGCTTGTTCTTTAGAGGCTTCGGCGATTTCGAGTTGCCCTTGCACATCGACGGGGTCAATGGTGGCGAGCACTTGTCCTTTGTGAACATAGTCTCCTTCAGAAACATTCATCTGAGTGAGATAACCCATCATACGAGAAGAGATTTGATTTTGGTGTTTAGAAAGAATTTGCCCAGGGGCTGATCGATAAAGGGGAATAAGGGAGGGTTTAACCACTTGTACTTCGCGTTGAAAGGTCTGACCCGTCTTTGAAACTTGCCTTTCGCTGCTTTGGCATCCTATGAAAAGCAGTGAAACAAGAGTTCCGAAAAAAAGAGATCTGGCAAATTTGTGCTGGAGTGATTTAGAAAACATAGCTACCTCGTTTTTTAAATCAAGTTAGCTCTGCAGAGAGGGTGGCTTTGTGCCTTAGGTTGCGCTTTGAGGGTAACTCGTGTCACTAACGCGGGGTTGACAAAATAGAGGTGTCTTTAACTATTTCAGCATTTGAATTGTTTCTGTATCTTCTTCACTAAGCAAATAAAACGCAACAAATTTTGCCGGGAGATCTCCTTCGTTATTAAACTTTGCAACTCTAACATTCGCAGGTTCATAGAACGCATCTCCAGCGACTAAATGCTGAGTTTCTTGTCCTTCAATTTGAAAAGCAATCTTTCCCTCTGTGATAATGCCCATTGTTGGGCATGGATGTAAATGCAGAGGTGCATCCACACCAATGTTCATGGTGATTTCTTGTATTTCAACTTTGGCAACTTGCTTTTTTTCATCAATAATTGCCGTTAATAAATCTTTTCTCAATACGGGTTGTTCCATAGTCGTTACTTTCGTTTTTGGTCGTTATTTAGTTATCTGCCAATAGCATAGATTTGATTTTTGATGCCTTTTCAAAATGATCTAACTGGTGAGTTTTAATCCACCAAGTTGCGGCTTCCATGAGCAATTCGGGATCCTCATTTTTATTTGCAAAGAATGCATAAAAAGACAAACCGACATTATCCCCTTTTTGTGCAATTTTTTTATCACATACTTCAATGAATTTCTCTCTGAGTGATTTTCTCAAATAGATACCTCTCTGTGGATTTCGTTTGGTCGCTTAATGTTTACGTTCATCGTTTTTTAAGATGGGAGTTTAAAAGATTTTCAACCTATTGGCGTAGAAACTCAAGCTCAATTGATGTTTTGGTTGGGATGAATTCAATAACCTCATAATTCGCCAATGCGTGTTTCTTAAAAGGGTCTTCTGCAATAATTTGATCAAGTTTATCTCGACTTTCAATCTTTGCGAGTATTACACCTCCAGTACGAGGTACTTTTCTACCTGATGCTAAGAAAATTCCCTTGGAATATTGTTTTTCTAAATAATGAATATGATCGCCTAGGTGCTTTTCTATTTCACTAATATCACACACATAAGTTATAGAAATCACGAACATAATTTATTCTCCTAGTTAGAAAAGTTTCAGTTCATTTATGAATGAAATAATAGCATAATCATCTTTAATCTCTGTATTTAAAATCGAAGAGATTATCTACATAATCATCATCTCATCTTATGTGCTGCGTTTTGGGTGGCCTTCTGCATGATGCGTTGCATAGGCTTAAAAGAAATCATTATTCTTCTATTGATGTTGGATTATTTAAGAAATCTTCTGAACATTCAATATCGTCAAACCTAATTCGGTAATAGTCTATTCTCAAATCCGCTAGTTTAAATTGATCCGCGTACTTAATCATTCTAGCAATTGCGACACATTCCAGGCTGTTTAAGCCTTTATGTGAGCGACTTCGAATATCCAACAATGACCTAAAGTATTCTTCATTTTCAATATTTTGAAGTTGATCTTTTGCACCATCAATCTCAAACCATATGGCATTTGATCTGAAAGCCAGTACTTCCAAAATCAAAACCTCTACCAAAGATTCTTCTTGCTCGGTAAGTTCGATTCCATTTTCTAAACCATATGAAAACATCGCTCTTAGAAATTCTAATCTGTTTATCACAGAATAGATTTCCGTTTTGCATTTAGAATCCGTAGCCGATACATTAAATTGGCACTCTTGATATTTCATCAAATGCATTTTTTCAATGTGGATTCTTTTTCTAAACGTCTGATATTTATCCTTATATTGCTTACTCCGTTCCTCGCTTTTGTATTCTTGAAATTGATGTATGATGGTGTCAATATTGGGTTCACTCGATTGAACATAGCTTATGCATATTATCAACAAAATAATGATTACAATTCAATAAAATGATTATAATCCAATAAAAATTAAATTTTAGCTATATATCAATTGGTTATAGAATACAAAAACTAAAAGTTCAAATTCAACCCGATTAAATTACAGA
>JBNKYI010000231.1:0-4703 GCA_050300815.1 Fibrobacterales bacterium | reverse complement strand
AAGGCCCTGAAGTGTCTTTTAGGGGATCGCCAACCGTATCCCCTACAACCGATGCCTTGTGGGCATCACCGCCCTTGACGTGACTTTCTCCTTCGTATTCAATGCCCCCTTCGATTGATTTTTTGGCATTGTCCCATGCTCCTCCGGCATTTGATTGAAAAATGGCCATTAATACTCCCGAAGAACAAACCCCGGCCAATAATCCACCGAGAGCCTCGGCCCCCATACCTGGCATAAAGCCAACAACAACCGGTGCCAACATCGCTAAAATCCCCGGAAGAATCATTTCGCGCAACGAAGCTTTGGTTGATATTTCAACACACTTCGTATATTCTGCAGAATCAATCGCTTCTTCTAGCAATTCTTCGGGAACCACCTCTCCTCTTTTTAAAAAGCCTAAAGCCTTCGTCAAAGGAGGGATAGTGTTAAACTGTCTTCTCACTTCAATAATCATCGACTGAGCTGCGCGTCCCACCGCTTTCATGGCCAAAGCCGAAAACAAATAGGGCAACATCGCGCCCAATAAGAGCCCCGACATCACCGAAGGGCGGGCAAGGTCTATTCCCTTGAGCCCGGCCTGTTGTATGAATGCCGCAAATAGGGCCAGAGAAGTCATCGCCGCCGATGCAATTGCAAAACCTTTACCCACCGCAGCAGTGGTGTTGCCCACGGCATCTAGTTCATCGGTTCTCTTACGTACCTCAGGGGGCAAACCGGCCATTTCTGCAATGCCTCCGGCATTATCAGCTATCGGGCCATAAGCATCAATCGCCAATTGAATTCCCGTATTGGCCAGCATACCCACTGCGGCCAGACCTACAGCGTAAAGTCCGCCCAAATTGAAGGTCAGCAAAATTCCGATCACAATTAAAATGATCGGCATCGCAGTAGATTCCATCCCCACTCCCAATCCCGAAATAATATTCGTTGCCGGACCCGAAGTCGACTGATAAACCACCCGGTTCACCGGGCGAGTTCCTGTAGCCGTATAATAGGAAGTCGCGCGACCTACCAAAACACCGATGAGGTTGCCCGCAACAACCGCCCAAAAGAGGTTCATAGAGGTGTAACCCCTCACCGCGTCTTTCCACTCGGCGGGCAACAGGCCTTTAATCACAAAAAAAGAACCTATGATCATCAAAAGACTTGCAGCCCACTCTCCTCGATTAAGAGCTTTATGCACATCGCCTTCACCTTTAAGTCTCACTAATTGCGAACCGACCAATGAGGCCAATATTCCCACAGCAGCTAGGGCCAACGGAAGCAAGACCGTCGCAATTTTTTGCCAACTGTTTCCCTCTAAAAAAGGAACAAAGGCCGCACCGAGCACCATTGAGCCCAATAATGCTCCCACATAAGATTCAAAAAGATCGGCTCCCATACCCGCCACATCACCTACGTTATCTCCTACGTTATCTGCAATGGTCGCCGGATTGAGGGGATGGTCCTCAGGAATTCCCGCTTCAACTTTTCCCACCAAATCGGCACCTACATCCGCCGCCTTAGTAAAAATGCCCCCGCCCACACGGGCAAAAAGGGCTATAGAAGAAGCACCCAAAGAATAACCGCTGAGCACATTGAGAATTCGCCCGGTTGTCCAATCGGGATAGAAAAAGGTCAGTACTAAAAAAAGCCCACTCAGGCCAAGCAAACCTAATCCCACTACGCTGTTGCCCATCACTGAGCCCCCTCTAAAAGCCACCATCAGCGCCTTGCCCAAGCCTTCTCGAGCGGCGTGGGTCGTGCGGCCATTGGCTTTTACGGCAATCTTCATTCCAAAATATCCGGCCAATGCAGAACCAATGGCACCCACTAAAAAACTCACTGATATCAATGCGTGACTTTGGGCATTGTTCGCCCCGTTAAAGATGAGTAAGATGGCAACAATAATGACAACCCAAGCTAAAATCTTGTATTCCGCTCTAAGGAAAGAATGCGCTCCGGCGGCAATTTTCTGGGCTATTTTCACCATCTTTTCATTGCCCGGCGACTGCCTGTTAACCCATCCGCTTTGAAAAAAAGCAACCCCCAGAGCAACAATAGCCACTAAGGGAATCAAAATAATAACGTTCATTTATGTCTCCTTTGCACATTCGCAATACAATTATAAAAGCAAAGACTTTGCCAGAAAGAGTCCCTTCCCATTTATAGACTCCGAAATAAATTATGTAAAAATATTACGACATTTTTTGTCTTTTTGGCTATCCCATGTCCTAATGGCATCTCCTTTGTAAGCTTTTTTGTCACCTTAGTCACTTCTGTAAATCCAAGTTTCCCTTGCATTTTTTATTCTTAAGGCGTGATCGTTCTTTTTAACAAACCTTATCAAGTCCTCTCTCAATTTTCTCCTTCAGAAGAAAAAGAGACTCTCGCTCATTACATCAATATCCCCCGTATTTATCCGGCAGGAAGACTCGATTTCGATAGCGAGGGTCTTTTGTTACTCACCGATGAAGGCAAATTGCAAGACAGGCTTTCTCACCCTCGTTTCGGCAAAGAAAAAACGTATGTCGTTCAAGTCGATGGGCTTATCCCCCCTGCGGCAATTCAACAACTGCGCGAAGGAGTTCTTCTTAAAGATGGAATCACTTTACCGGCAAAAGTCAAAGTCATTCCTCCTCCTCAATGGCTTTGGGAGCGCAATCCTCCCGTGCGTTTTCGAGCGCAAATTCCCACCAGTTGGATCGAAATCAAAATCACCGAGGGGCGCAATCGCCAAGTGAGACGAATGACAGCCGCTGTTGGATTCCCCACTCTTCGGCTTATTCGAACCTCTATCGGAAGTTATCTTTTAAAGGATCTCAAGCCAGGAGCATATTTAAAACTCCCATGAACACAGACATTTACAAAGCCATTCGCGCCGAACTTAAAGTGGCTCAATTTGAGCTTGAAGAACTCGATTGCCCTGAAGAGCTTCTCCTTCTTAAGAAAATTTTGAATTCGATGCACCTCGAGCAAAAAGTGATGCCTCAGCATCTAAAAGAGCTCGAGCAACTCACTAAGTCTCTGTGGGATCAAGGTTTTATTTTTGAACAGGCTTTAGTTCATTTAGACAACGCCCATCAGGCAATGAAAAGCGCCCTCTAATTTTCAAATTTGCGTTGCCGTCGCTAAGGCAAATTTTTCAATAAGCAAACGCCACTGCTGATCGAGTTTGCGCAAAATTTCTTTCTGCCTTTGCCCTCCTCCTTGATCAATGCCCCAAAGGCACCAATCTTCTCGCTCAATTCCCGAAGTCAACAAAACCCCAAAGAGCTCTCGGTAGTCGTTGTGTCGATCTAATACTCGATAGTTCCAAGGATCAGCACGCTCTTTTTGCCAAAGAACAAAAGCCGAATTCATGTGAAAAGCTTCGTTTGGATCTAGATAATTCAATACCAGTAAGCCCCGACAACCTTTTTTCATTCTCCATTTTTTCATCATTTCTTCGACTTCTTGCCGGGCCAAGCCTTGCTTCTGCTTCCAATCAAGCATCACCGTCGGATGTAACCAGCCCTTGCGTTCTGCGCAAAAAGCGAGATAAAGGGGGTGCAAGTGGCTTTCGATAAGAGAGGGCTTTTCTTTCTCTTCTCCGTGCAATCGCAAACTCAAAGACCACCCTTCACTCTCTTGGCAAAGGTGTAGCGATTGAATTTCTCTGCGATCAAACAGTGTGAAACCATTAGGAATCACTTGGGGATCTCTTGCTAAAGCCTCGCGCAGCTTTCGCCCTAAATAAGCGAGATCTGAAGTCGAAACCCCTTCGTTTTCTGCCTTGTCTTTGCCTTGCGCTTGAGCCAGAGCCGTTATGTTTCGGTATTCTTCGGTAAAAAATTGAAACACTTCTCGCTGGCACTCTTCGCGTTCGCTTCTCCCCCAACGAGAAAATTCAAGAGCGCGCTGTGATTGTTTTTCATTTAGCCCCCACTCGGCCGCCCGGCTCAACAACCGCGCCTTTAGGGTTCCATCGATAACTTTGCCCCGACTCGATTTGATTAAAAAAGAACTAACAGCCAACTCTTCTCGATTTTTTCTCCCCAATCCCCTATAAAAAGCACTGACCTTACACATCAGCATTTCGTAAGGATCGGGCCAAGAAGCGCTCTTTTGCACTTGTATTTTCACTTCTTCGCTTAAAAACATTCCCCCTTCGAGATAATACTCTAGCAAAGCAATCTTGAGCACCGATTTAAAAGGATGCTCCATTCCCTTAACCAATTGCCACAAAACCGCACTTTTAAATTCAGTCGTATTTTTAACTTCAAGTCCGCCGATGTCGACAAACTCTAAGCCGCGCAAATCAGGATTTGCCTTGAGCTGAGCCACGACGTCTTCGTAGTGTTTTTGAGCGATTTCTGCAGGAATGACATAATACCACGGAACACAGCCTTCAAGAATCACGGCCGTGCGATAAAATTCTTCTTTGAGAAGTTTACCCTGAGCGCTGCCACTTGACTCTTTATCTGCCGCTCCATACTGCTCATTGCGCAAATCTTCGAGAGGACAAATAAAAAAATGCACTTCGAGGTGAGCCTCTTGCCAGATCCATTTTTCAATGGCCTCAAGTTTGCGTTTGAATTCCCTTTCGCTCTCTAAAGACAGCTTCTCGTGAGTTCCCACCCAAATATCTAAATCGCTGTGGGGATTAAAGCCGATCGAGGCCACCGAACTCCTGCTGGAGAAGCTCCGCACCTCCGAGAGCAACGCCGAGTTCCAGATCGGAA
>JBNKYI010000230.1:0-4728 GCA_050300815.1 Fibrobacterales bacterium | reverse complement strand
CAATCTCTGCCGGGGGCAGGCAAATCGCGAGGCTTCGTTGATCCACCGGTCAATACAATCGCATCATAGTCGTCTTGAATTTCAGCAACAGAGACATTAACCCCGACGTGAGCCTTTGTTCTAAACTGAACACCTGCAGACTCCATGACTTCAACTTTGCGTTCTACAACCCATTTTTCAAGTTTAAAATCGGGAATTCCATAACGGACCAAACCCCCAACGTGTTCTGCCCGCTCAAAAACAGTCACCTCATGGCCCGCCCAATTCAACTGTTCTGCGGCGGCTAAACCCGAAGGGCCTCCTCCGATCACAGCCACTTTTTTACCTGAGCGAGTCTTTGGCAAACGGGGCTTCACCCAACCGTTTTTATAGGCGGTCTCAACAATATTTTTTTCAATATTCTCAATGGTGATGGGAGGTTGATTGATTCCCAAAACACAAGCCGACTCGCAAGGCGCAGGGCAAATACGGCCTGTAAACTCAGGAAAGTTATTCGTTGAACTCAAAATTTCCCAAGCTTCTGACCAAGACTTGCGATAAACCGCATCGTTAAACTCGGGAATAATATTTCCAAGGGGGCAACCATTATGGCAAAAGGGAACACCACAATCCATGCAACGAGAAGCCTGAGTCAAAATTTTATCGCCAAACTCTTCATCGTGAACAAATTCACGATAGTGTTTAACTCTTGATTCAGGGGCCTCTTTGCCAGGAAGTTCACGGGTGTGGTTAAGAAAACCTTGTGGATTAGCCATTCACAGCCTCCTTCTCTTCAGCTTTTCTCTTGAGCAATACCGCTTTGTAATCTCTGGGCATTACTTTGCGAATTTTCTTCAACGTATTCTCTAGATCTGACAATAGTTTTTCAGCTACCGTCGATTTCGTGTGCGCAAGGTGCGCTTTAAGCATGGCTGTAATATTTTGCACGTCTTCTGCTTCAAGGGGATCAACGTCAACCAAAGTCGCATTCAACTTCTCAGAGAAATCTCCTTGATCGAGAACATAAGCAATACCACCACTCATCCCCGCTGCAAAGTTTCTTCCGATGGCACCCAAGATCAGGGCAATTCCACCCGTCATATATTCACAGCCGTGGTCGCCCACACCTTCAACAACAACATGAGCGCCTGAGTTTCTCACGCAAAAGCGTTCTCCCGCCTTGCCGCGCACATAGGCTGTGCCCGCAGTCGCGCCAAAAAAGGCCACGTTGCCAATGATCATATTTTCTTCGGGAACATAAGGGGATTTAGCATCGGGATAAACGACCAAACGCCCACCCGAAAGCCCTTTGCCGAAATAATCATTTGCGTCGCCTTCAAGCTCTAAGGTGATTCCCTTCGTGTTGAAAGCTCCAAAGGATTGGCCCGCAGTTCCCTGTAATTTCAGATGAATAGAATTATCAGGTAAACCCTCTTCGCCATAAATCTTTGAAATTTCATTTGAAAGCAAATTACCTAGCGAGCGATTCAGGTTATTCACCGGAAAACTCGCTTTAATAGGTTCTTTGTTTTCGATGGCTTTTTTAGCCGCCTCAAGAAATTCCCAGTCTAAAACGAGCTCAATCTCATGATTTTGTTTTTCTGAACAATACAGCCCTGCATCTGCGCCTTCTTCTTCTTTAAAGAGTAGACGATCAAGAGCGAGGTTTTGCATCTTCCAATGCTTAATATCTTTGCGAACCTCAAGTTTCTCAACTTGGCCTACCATCTCATCAATGGTTTTGAAGCCCAACTCCGCCATGATTTCACGAAGCCCTTGCACCAAATTTTGAAAATAGTTGACCACGTGGTCTGCATTGCCTTTAAAGCGACCGCGCAATTCTTTGCTCTGAGTGGCTACGCCCACAGGGCATGTATTCAAATGACATTTGCGCATCATGATACAACCCTCAACCACAAGCGCTGCTGTCGCAATACCCCATTCTTCGGCCCCCAACAGGGTCGCAATGGCAAGGTCACGAGGCGTGCGCAATTGACCGTCTGTCTGCACAACAATGCGCGAACGCAAACGATTTTTGACCAAGGTTTGATGCGTTTCGGCTAAACCGAGCTCCCAAGGAAGACCCGCATAGCGAATAGAGCTCAGTGGAGAGGCTCCTGTACCACCATCGTGCCCGGCAATCAATACCACATCGGCTTTGGCTTTACAAACCCCCGTAGCAACAGTGCCTACACCCGCTTCAGAAACCAGTTTCACGTTAATGCGAGCGGCGCGGTTGGCATTTTTCAAATCGTAAATCAGCTGCGCCAAATCCTCGATTGAATAAATATCGTGATGAGGAGGAGGAGAAATCAGCCCCACCCCTGGGGTCGAATGACGAACCCGTCCGATCCATTCATCAACTTTATGACCAGGAAGCTGCCCTCCTTCACCGGGTTTAGCTCCTTGGGCCATTTTAATTTGCAACTCGTCGGCATTGGTAAGATAGTTCGATGTCACTCCAAAACGACCTGATGCAACTTGCTTAATCGCCGAGCGTTCCCAATCTCCATTTTCTTTTTTCTGAAAACGAATCGAGTCTTCTCCACCTTCGCCTGAGTTTGATTTTGCCCCAATGCGATTCATGGCGATCGCTAGGGTGCTGTGGGCTTCATAAGAAATCGACCCAAAAGACATTGCACCTGTTGCAAAGCGTTTAAGGATGCGTTCGGCAGGTTCAACTTCATCAATAGAAATCGAACCTCCCTTTTTAAATTTCAACAAACTGCGCAAAGTGATCGCTTGTTCAGATTGATTATCTATTTCTTTACAAAACTCTTTAAACTGTTCGTAATTGCCCGTGCGCGAAGACTCTTGCAATAAATGTATCGAACGAGGAGAGAACAAGTGATTTTCACCGCGGTGTTTCCATTGATAAATCCCCCCCACATCTAAACGAGGATTGGGGATATCCGCTTCAGGAAAACCAATGCGGTGTTTCGTCAAAGCTTCGCGAGCAATATCGTCAAGACGCAATCCTTCGATACGACTGACCGTGCCTGTAAAATAAGCATCAACCACTTCAGAACTGATTCCCAAAGCCTCAAAAATCTGAGCCCCTTGATAAGACTGAACGGTTGAGATTCCCATTTTGGCAAAAATCTTAAGCAGACCCAAACCTATCGCTTTAGAATAGTGGCCTATGATTTTTTCTTCCGTCAAATTTTCAGACAAATAGCCGTTCGCCTGCATATCATAGAGGGTTTCTAGGGCGAGGTAAGGATTCACCGCAGAAGCTCCATAACCAATGAGCGTAGCAAAGTGATGAGTTTCCCACGCATCACCCGTTTCGACAATAATATCACAGCGGGCGCGCAACCCTCTGCGAATCAGGTGGTGGTGAACCGCCGCTGTTCCCAACAAAGCAGGAATCGCCGTATGGTCAGAATCAATTCCTCGGTCACTGAGAATCAGAATCGAAAATCCATCTTCGACAGCATCTTCGGCATATTGACAAAGGCGTTCTAAACCTTTTTTAAGAGAGCCTGGTTTGCCCTCTGCCTTAAAAAGCATTTCGAGGGTTTTCGCCTGAAAATGACCGTGGTCAATATAACGCAATTTTTCAATGTCATCATTTGAGAGAACAGGTTGTTCAATCTCTACCTTGTGACAGTGTTGAGGGGTCTCGCTGAGCAAATTATGATCAGCTCCCACATAGGTTTTAAGAGACATGACCACTCTTTCATTGATCGAATCAATGGGAGGGTTAGTCACCTGAGCAAATAACTGTTTGAAATAAGCTGAAAGGTTTTGGGCTTGATGAGAGAGAATTGGCAACGACCAATCATGTCCCATAGATCCCAAAGCTTCTTTACCCGTTTCAACCATTGGCTTGAGCACCATTTTAAGGTCTTCTGAAGTATAGCCAAAAGCTTGTTGGCGTTGTAACAGACGCGTGGGATTGGGGTGAACGCTTTTCACCTCAGGAGTAGGGAGATCGGCGATGCGAATTTTATATTCACTCACCCATTTTTTATAAGGTTTGCTATTGATGATTTCTGATTTTACTTCTTCATCAGAAATGATGCGGCCCTCTTCAAGGTCAGCCACAAAGATGCGACCAGGTTGCAAACGTCCGCGCACAACAACCTTGGCAGGATCTACATCAATCACTCCCGATTCAGAAGCCATGATCAAAAGATCGTCATCTGTAAGCATATAACGACTAGGGCGCAAACCGTTGCGATCTAAGGTCGCTCCTACGATGTGTCCGTCGGTGAAACACACCGAGGCCGGGCCATCCCAAGGCTCCATAATCGAGGCGTGATATTCGTAAAAGGCCTTGCGATTTTCTTCCATGTAAGGATTTTCTTGCCAAGCTTCGGGGATCATCATCATCAAAGCATGAGGAAGTGAACGCCCAGCGAGAACGAGAAGCTCTAAAGCCATATCGAAATTCGACGAATCTGACCCGGTGTCATCACAGATCGGAAGCAACATTTCCATCTCTTCAGCGCTAAATAGATCAGAATTGAAGAGCGCCTGACGAGCGCGCATCCAATTGATGTTTCCGCGAACCGTGTTAATCTCACCGTTGTGGGCGATATAGCGGAAAGGCTGGGCCAAACGCCAACTGGGAAAGGTGTTGGTCGAGAAACGACTATGCACCAAAGCCAGTGCAGACACCATTTCAGGATTGCTTAAATCCTTGAAATACAAAGGAACTTGAGCGGTTGTCAATTGCCCTTTATAGACAATCGTTTTGTAAGAAAACGAGAGGATATAAAAAGAATCACCAATGCCCGCAAC
>JBNKYI010000229.1:0-4732 GCA_050300815.1 Fibrobacterales bacterium | reverse complement strand
ATTTCATCATCAACTATCAGTATTTTTGACATCGTTGATACCTTTCAATATTCTCGTCAACTCTTCTTCTTCACCTGAATAGATGGCGTTTTTAAGCTCATCAAATTGACTCTGAAATGGGTGATTATAAAAAGAGAGACTGCTATTCATTTCCTGATAGGCCTCGAGTAACTGGTCTGTCATATAAATGGGGATTTGCAGCAGATCATCAACTTTTCTCTGCAAATAATGTCGAACTTCATCATCCATTTCTTTTCGAGCGATGAGTTCTATAGAATCTTCGTTTTCTTCGGTCTCTAAGTACTTAACTAAGACAGCAAGCAATTTGCTAAAATCAATGGGTTTCGTTAAATATTCGTTAACTCCCATTTCTAAAACTTTTTTTTGTTGTTGAGTAAAGGCATCAGCTGAAAGAGCGACAATTGGGATTTGATTGACTTCTGGGTCTTCGTGCTCGCGAATAATTCGAGTCGCCGCCATCCCATCTAAAACGGGCATGTGCATATCCATTAAAACCATATGCGGCTTTGTTGCAACCACTTTATCCACTCCTGCTTTGCCATTCTCTGCAATGTCGAAGTTTAAACCCATTTCTCTAAAATAAGAGGTCATCAACTCTTGGTTTATTTTGTTGTCTTCGACAACTAGTATTCTAACATCTTTTTTAAACTTAATTCGAGCTGGATCTTCGATTTCTTCATTCAACTTCATATCGGTTCCTTCTTTTAAAGGAAAACTCACTTTAAAAGTTGAACCTCGTCCCGCTTCAGATTCAAGCTCTATGCGCCCATTCATGCTCTCTATGAGGCGTTTGCTGATCGCCAACCCTAAACCCGTCCCTCCAAAATGGCGCGTAATCGAATTGTCAGCCTGTTCGAACGCATCAAAGATATAAGGCAAGCGATCCTCTTGAATGCCTATCCCCTCATCGGCAACTTCGACAATAATCTGCTCATCAACACAGCTAGCGCTCAAGGTCACCTTTTTGCCGTTGGGAGTGAATTTAATGGCGTTACTGACTAGGTTCATTAACACTTGGTTGAGTTTTGTTCGATCTGAAACAATCGATTTAGGGATTTTATCTGAAAAATTGTATTGAAAGATTAAATCTTTCTCGGCAGCCTTGCCTTTATTTATATGGTAAATGCCTTGAAAGAGTTGCTTGAAATTTAAATCTTCAAAGGAATAGGTGATTTTTCCCGCTTCAATTTTGCTCAAGTCTAGAATATTATTGATCAGTTCTGAAAGATTTTGTCCGCTCAATTTAATATGCTCTAAATTCTCTTTAAAATCAAAAGGCAGTTCCATGCGTTGACTTTGTCGCATTAAAATTTGCGAAAAACCTACAATCGCATTGAGAGGGCTTCGAATTTCGTGAGACATGTTTGCAAGAAACTCGTCTTTGTGTTTACTTTTTTGTTCTGCAATTTCTTTATCGATTTTATTTTTTTCCTGAACTTTTTGTTCAGAAATTTCTTGTACGGTCGCCTGACACGTTAAATGTTCACCTTGTTCATTATACTCATTCGTTCCAATGATCATGACATAACCTAGGTCTTTTCTTTTTTGAATACGCCATTCCATGCGAAAACGAACTTGCTTTTGTTGAATCACTTTTTGGAAAGATTGAATATCATCAGGATGAACTTTTTCAAACAAATATTCGATATCTTGCATATTTCCAGACGGTGCAATTCCAAAAATAGAATACACTTCGTTAGACCACCATATTTGATCATTTAAAACATCCCATTCAAAGTTTCCAATATGGGCAATTCTCTGCGCTTCTTCAAGACGAGATTGAGTCTTAAGTAACTCTTCTTCAGCCAATCTTTTTTCAGTGATATCATTCGAAAATACAGAAGCTCCTGTCACTTGCCCTTTTTCGTTATAAATTGGGTTATAAAAAGATTCGAAATAAAAATGACCTATTTCATCATTACCATAACGATCGATACAATAAAGTCGCTCTCCTGATAAAGCCTGACCGATATTTCTAAATAATTTCTCTCGATCTTCTTCATCATCCGCTAGAAGTAAGTTGAGGTCATCTCCAACTTGTATGTCTTTATTATAAAAGGTATTGAAAACTTCAGCATATTTATTGTTAAAGCTCAAATAACAAAATTGGGTATCTACTGAAAAAATAATATTGGTTGTCGACTCAAACACAGATTTCAGTTGAAACTCTCGATCAACCAGTTGCTCTTCGTAACTTTTTCTTTCAATGTTGATCCCAATCAAAGATCCAATCTGCTTAAGTATGCGCGTATCATAACTCGTAAAAGCATTGTAGTGCCTTGAGGCGATCTGCAACACACCGATGCACTCTTTAGAACCAATGAGAGGAATAGAAACACCTGACTTCATGCCTTTTTTGTGAATAGGCAAAAGATCTACAGAATTAATTTTATCGAAATTAGGAATAAAACGAATTTTTGCTTCCGTCAAAGTCACTCCGACCATCGAGCTCTCTAAGGGATAATAGCGCAGATCCTCTTGAACCGTTCCATCTTGTTTGTGAGTGTAAGTTTGAAACATATCTGTTTTTGCATCGTGTAAAAAAATGCTCAGTAAATCATCATTCAATGACAAACTGAGATAGCGGTGGGATATGCCTAAAATTTCGGCCATCGTCTTGGCTTCTCCCAACTCTGAAGCCATCTGATTAACGAGCTCTAGCTGTTTAGAATAACTTTCGATCTCATTTTTAGCGCTGAGAATTTCTTCATTTGCCCTTTTCAAATCCGTAATATCTGAAATAGATCCCGACATAAATTTGGCATTGCCCAATTTATCTCGGTCTGCTTTGCCTTTGGCTTTTACCCATTTGTATTCGCCAGTTCCCGTCAATATCCGATACTCAACATCAAAGGATTCATCGTGTTCGATATGTCGATTCAACGCTCTTAATACACGTTGTTTATCCGCCGGATGTAAATTCTTTTCCCAAAAATCTAAAAGACCATCATTGGGAACATCTTCCCAATGCAACATCCTTTTATACTGATCAGAAAAAAAGGTATATGTTCCATCAATACGAAACTCCCACAACCCGTCATTGGCTCCTGCAGTGATGCGTTGAAAACGGCTCTCTGAATCTAAAATACTGGCTTCAACTTCTTGTCGACGGCGCATATACGAGAGCATATTTCCCCGCATTGTATTAATCGCCGCAGCCACTCGATCTAATTCATCAAAACTTCGACTTCTTTTGCGAGGCATAATTAAGGGTTTGTCTAAATCTTCGGCATCGAGTTGACGGGTGTAATCTGCCATGACTCTTAGATGTCGAGTCACTAATAGCTCAAAAATCAGCAAGATTGATATCGAAAAAATGAAGATGTCAAAAAATTGACGAATTAAAATGAAAAAGCCCTTTGCCTTAAAACTCTTGTCGAGTTCATTGTATCCGAGATAAATGTTTAAAACACCAAGCTTTTGTCTCGAATTATTCGGATTCATCACATCAAAGCTTAAAATTCGAGAATAAGAATTTTTGTCAGGGCGCACCACCGATGTGGTGACTTTATTCATATCGGCAAGCACTTCGGCAAACCTCACCTCAGGATACATCAATATGCTATTGAGATGACCTTCAAGAGACTTCTCATCGAGATTCCATACCGAACGTGCGACCACCTTAGAGAAACTTTTTCCGACTTGAATGATTCGCTTTTCAATTTCTTGCTTTTCATAGTCATATTCATACCACAATTGCAGTGATGAAGATAGCACCGTGATTACTGTAGAGGCAACAACCATCCACAATAAAAACTTATACCCGAGAGAAAAGTTTTTGGAATTGTATTTAGCGAATATTTTCATTTGGGCTCGTAAACGTGTAAGCCCTAGGATTCTATCAAATTAGCGGGAATCAGGTCAATAAATTATCGGGACTCAAAGAAACTTTTAAATCTGTAGTACAAAAGCATCAAAATCACAAAAGTGCTCCCGCCTAAAAAATCAGCGCACCAGTCGGCAAAGCTGACTTCACGGTGAGGTACAAACGATTGATGAAATTCGTCTAAAGCGCCAATGATGGCATACGACAAAATCAAAATCACCCAAAAAATCACTTTTCCTTTGAGTCTTCTAGATTTTAGAAGTCCTACGGCCACCGAGGCTGTCATCAAAAAAAAGAAAACGAAATGAGCCTCTTTATCTAAATTCGAATACCGATAGGGCAGAGCTCCATCGGGCTGGTGAGACAGCGCAAAAAGAGTGGCACAAAAAAGAAAAAAGGGGATAAAATTTAAAAGTTTTTTCATCGAATTTCCAGTGTAGTCATGCCACTTAAGTTATTGAAGATCATTAGCGTTAATCCATCAGCCAAAGGCAATTGTCCCAGCTGTATTTTCCCTGGAAGTTCGCAGGCGCGCGCATAGGCCGCCCACTCGATTTGCTGCGAGTGACGAATAGCCCCCTCTCTTCGCCAATCCCAAGCCCCCCAACTCCAAAAACCCTCAAAGGAATCCGCAAACAACAAAAGTGCTCTCTCGAGTTCGTAATCTGCCCAAAGTTCGAGTTCTTCTATAAATTGCGAACGTTTATTGACCTCAACCTCTCTGCAATTTGCAGGAAAGTGATAAGCTTTAAAATTGTGACTTTGATACTTCATCGTCAGCATATTGCCCCCTTCACCCGTAGAAACTGAAAATTCGGGAACTTGCCGATGGGTCAAGGTGCAGCGCATTTTTGATTGCACACATTCTTGTAAGGTATTTCCAAT
>JBNKYI010000228.1:0-4746 GCA_050300815.1 Fibrobacterales bacterium | reverse complement strand
TGCCAAGTTGGAAGAATAGAGTAAATACACAGGCCTAGTACGCCTAAAACGACAAGCGTTCTGAATGTTAGATTGGAATTTTTCATAATTTCCCAATGAATAAGAACATAGACCCCCGATAGAATAGGGGGATAAACAAAATCGCGATAAATTTAATAAAGGGTGCCTCTAAAAATTGATTTACTCTAGAAAAATTTTGTGATTCAAAGAATTTCAATGAGACCCAAGTAAAAAGCCCACCGAAAACGGCGGGCTTTTAGGGTGAATGACGGGGGTTGAACCCGCGACCACAGGAATCACAATCCTGTGCTCTACCAACTGAGCTACATTCACCAAAGTGGGCCAAATTTAAGAAACTTAAATCTGACCTTCAAGAGAATTAAGCTTTTTTATTTCTCAAAGCTTCGAGCTGCTTCTGCCTTTTGTACTGCATTTCAAAATGTCTTCTTTTAAAGTCGTTTCGATGTGCCAAGCAAAAACGCGGATAAACAAATTGCTTAGGGAAAATTTTAATTGAGAAAGGAGAATCGCATCCTTCTAGACAACAAAGAAATTCTTGCTCAATCACTTCAGTGTAGTTGTGCTTGAAAACCATATTGCGAGACTCGAGGGGCTCTTGGTCTTTCTTTTTAATCTGTCTCTGCTTAATATCGCGATGTTGTTCGCAATATTTGGCAATGGGGTGTCCCCAAAACTCTTTTCCACAGCCCGGGTATTGACAGACTTTAAGTTTGATGCGTTTCTTTTTTTTGTACTTGGGAAGCTGCATTCATCCTCCGGCTAAACCTGAATGGGCCACTAGGCGAGGTCATTATCGAAATAAGACGCACAAATATAGGCAGAGTTGCCCACAATTTAAAGCTTATACCTTTGTCGCATTCTTCTCTGCTCATCCAAAAAGGCTTGCGTAAGGCTCGCATTTCCCCCAAACTGGCCTCTTAAGTAATGGGATAAAAAACCGGGGATTTAGAGTCGATTCTTTTCAGTAACGTTCAAAACCCTTCAAAACTCATTCAAATCGTCACTTTTAAATATTTAAAGGTGACCTAAAATCCAATGCCCCTATTATAAGGGGCCAGTTTGAATTTTTTCCAGAACCTCCACAATCGTCCCCTTGCGCACCGAGTAGTGTGAAGCATTCCAAACCACTTCTCCATTAACGACGAGTAAGGCTTGGGGAGATTCGTGACGAATACCGACCCATTCCGCGATATCTCTCGAAAGTGCACGGCTTTTTATCACGTCTACAGACCACATTTGCGGCGCATTTCCAGATTTCAAAAAAATCTCCATATCTCGTTGTATTTGCAAGCTTGTCGGACAGATAGGAGAAAGTTTCAAAAGCAATTGAGGCGAATTCTTAGACGCTTCTCGCATTTTTTGGTAATCTTCTTGGCTAAAAACAGACATAAACATATAAGTACCTCAATTCTAAAGACAAAAGCTAATTTTTCCTAATGATAGGCCGGTAGCCTATGTTACTTTGACGGGGGAATATCTTTGAAATTACAAAACAATCGTACCCATCCATTTAAGGCATTAAAGCACTTAACGTATTCTCTACTTTTTCTCACACCTCTTTTATTCTCTTGCGGTCAGAGTTTTACCCCCACTGAAGGAGATCAAAAGCGCGAGTTTCTTTCGCTACATAATCTACTTAGCGCCTACTACCTCTACGCAGACTCTGAACTCAATGGAGTATCTTCTTACCAATACAACATTGAAATGCTAATGGGCGATATCAAAGACCCTTTTACTGCCTATTACAACCCCGAAGAAGCTAAAATTCTATTGAATAACTTCACCACTCCCGATGTTGTCAAACTGATGGGAATTCAAACTCAAATTATAGACGTCGATTCTTTTTCTTACATAATCATCTACCGCGTTTTTAGAAATTCTCCCGCTCAATCTGCAGGAATTCAAACTGGAGATACTCTCGTCGAAATCAATGATAATCCTCTTTCTTTGCGAGCAGATAGCCTTGCTTCGCAATTTTCTCAGCTCGTTGCACCCGATACCGTTACGCTCAAAGTTAAGCGGGGAGACGCTCTTATCTCCCAAACAATCGTGAAAGAAGAACTCATCGTTCCCACTGTCTATGTCGATTCCCTCACCAAAGATGTTTCCCTCATCCAAATCACAACCTTCAGTGATTACACCTTTCACACTCCCGAAGAACCTCACCCTTCTGACGCCAATCGCTTTGGCACTTACGATGAATTTCTCGATGCCCTTGATGTCACTAAAGGAAATCAAAGCACATTGATCGATCTTCGAGGCAACCCAGGGGGATCTGTCTCGCAATGCGCGAATATCGCTTCTGAATTTATCGATCTGGGAGACACCATTATCACCATCGAAGATCATACCAGTGACAAGCAATCCGATGGCACCTACAACATTTACTACACCGCACAAACTCAAGGTCTAGCTTCTAAACGACAGTTTGTTTTACTTGCAGACGAGGGATCAGCCTCTTGCGCTGAAATTATGATTGCCGCCTTGCGCTCAAACCGAGATATTCCCTTGGTTGGACGCACAACCTACGGCAAAGGCATTGGTCAGTCTTTTCACTACACCTATTTGTCGGGAATCGCTAAAATCACTTCGTTGGGAATCTTCGACAAAAATTTGAATTCTTATCACCACGTAGGCATTCTTCCCGACTTTGATATCGCCAACAGCGATCAGCAATTGGCCAAAGCTCTTGAACTCGCCACGCCCAGCCAAGGCGAACGACGTCAATTTAAGACACCCTCTACAACTCACCGTCAAATTTTGGGCGATTTACCTCATCACAAAATCGAAGGAGCTTATCGCTTTGTCCCTTAAGTTCAAGCCCATGTCAGGCAGTTGTTCTCAATGTGGGGGCTCCGTGCGATACGAACACAGTTACCGCACAGAATGTCCTTATTGCGGAACAATAAATACTGCCGATCTCAACAGCCTTGGGGGTTTTCGTATCGATGAACGCGCAGTTCTCGAACTCAACTGCCCTCGGTGCCAAATCCGAAACTGGGAAGGCATCGCTTTCAATGGCAGCCTCTCTAAGCAAGCGGATATTCACCGCTGCAAAGATTGCCATGGCCTATTTATTCTGCATAAGCAACTAGACGCTTTGCTTGAAAACGTTAAAAATCCCGATTTTAGTGGGCGGCATTTTCTCGACTTTTTGGGCAACGATCCCATTCCCCTCGAAACAAAAATTGTGTACCTCGATTGCCCCGTTTGCATGAACCAAATGCACCGCCACAACTATCACAAAAATAGCGGCGTCATTGTCGATACCTGCCCGGCCCATGGCACTTGGTTTGACGGCGGTGAGCTCAGTAAGCTTTTGCTATGGAAGCTTAAGACCCCCGACGAGGCCCAGATGCAAAAACTTCGTTTAGAACAAGAACTCGAAGAGGCTCAGCGCGCACTGCGTCATTCTCGCACTCCCTTTGAGTCTTCAAAAGGTGAGCTCTCAGACCTGCCAATGTTGAAAATAATTTTTAAAGTTCTTGACCTCTTGTTTTGAGGTTGCTTCTATGTCTGTACTTCGCTTTTCAATGGCCGACACCCAACTCTGTTCTCCCCGGCACCCCGAAGGCATTTTGCTTGAAGATATTTCGATGGAAAGTTTTGGAAACGTCGAAGACGAACGAGATTTTAACTCTGTTAAACTCGATCATTTCTTAAGAGAATTTCTCAACGAAAACGTCAATGGAGGGCTCAACCTAGGACGAATCTGTCTGATGATTCACGACTACGGATACGATCCGGTAGACCGCGTGGGCAAACTCAAAAAAAGTCAAAATCCCCATCGACGTTTGTTTATTCACCGTCAGATCGAAGCCAAAAAATCGGGTAAAATCAGAGCTTGGAGCTGGCCTGCCGCCCTGCATCTTTCTGAAGATGCCCTTGAAAAAACTGCGGGATTGGGACTCGCTATAGGTTGGAAATCTTCGGGTGAAGCCGATCAATTCTTAGCTGACTTTTATTCTGAGATACTTTCAAACGCCACTTTAGCCGCCAAGGGTATCGCCCAGTTACTCTCGAGTATTCACCGTCTCATGCCTGAAACGCCGGTGCATTTTTTTGCCCACGGCATCGGCAGTGAAGTCATCTTTAGCTGTTTCGAACATTTGTTGCCTCACAATCCCCAAATTCTTCACCAAGTTCACTCTGTTCAATTGCTCGGTCCCTCTGTCAACCGCCCCAGAGCACTTTCTCTTTTAGAGCAAATTGACTCCCATTTGCCCAAATCCCAAATTTCTTTTTACAACTACATGAATCCCGAAGACGATCACCTCAACCTTATTTACGAAAATTCAGGAATTCACCGAAACGAGCGTATTAAAGTGTTGGGCTTGCACGGTGCTCAATTGAAAAGACACCCCCGTTGGTTAGAATTGCAGCTCAACCATCCGATGGTGCGCTGGTGGATGCGTCGAAAATTAAAGATGGATATTCGAGTTAACGATCCTGAGAATGTCAGAGACCATACCATGTTCTTTCGCCACATTCCCAATATGATCCTCTTTAGACAAATCTTTTGGGGAAAAGAGGGCTTTAACATTGAAGGTCTGCGCAGCAAAGATATTCCCGAAGGCCCCAAAGGGCTTCTGCTTGCCACACTCTGACAGCGGCTTGTGCGGGCGCAGACAATGCGACTGGTCGGCAGGGATCAGGGGATGGTTATGAGCAGTCTCCAGCTTGGTCACAGTCCACCGGCCATCGTCCTTCTTCTTGACCCGGATC
>JBNKYI010000227.1:0-4762 GCA_050300815.1 Fibrobacterales bacterium | reverse complement strand
TAAATCCACCTGCGAAGTACTACAATCCCACAGTAAATAAAGTCATTACAAACCAATCTCTGGGAAATCCCCCTTTGGGGACTTCTAAGGGCATGATAAAAGCAGAGCTTCCTAAAACAAGTAAGCCATTAAAGAGATTAGAGCCTATTACGTTTCCTAAGGCTAACTCGGTTTGGCCTTTACGAGCCGCGGCAATAGAAGAAGCTAGTTCTGGCAAAGATGTTCCCACGGCAACAATGGTTAGACCAATGACGAGTTCGCTAACGCCAGCAGATTGAGCAATTTTAACTGCCGTCCAGACTAAGAGCTTTGAACTTCCCAGTAAAAAAAGCAAGGCTAACCCCATTCGATTGCGAAGGACTTTATACCTTGAAGGGGTGATTTCGTCTTCGTGATTTTTTTCGACTACTTGCTCTGTCGATGCTCCTTTTTCGTCACTGCTCTCCTTTATACTCCTATAGATAAAGAAAGAGAATAGACCCAAAAGAACCAAACCTTCTATTCGTCCTAAGACTTGGTTCCACATCATAACCATTAACACAACGCACAAACCTAACAAATAGCGAAATTCACTTTTTATCAAGTCTTTAGATACTGGTATTTGTTTAAAAAGCAGGGTTATCCCTAAGATTAATCCGATGTTTGCAATATTCGAACCCACCACATTTCCAATGGCAATTCCTGATTGACCGCTCAATGCACCCATAACAGAAACTAATAATTCCGGTGCAGAAGTCCCAAAGCCTACCACAACCATACCAATTAACATGGGGGACCATCGGTGAAATAGAGCAACCTTTGCAGCACAGTCTACGAACAGGTCAGCACTTTTTATTAAGGCAATTAACGAAATGATCAAAATGATCAAAAGCCAGAACATTATTTTCCTCTTTTCAATTAGCAAAAAATAGCTAGAGCAAAGCTCCTATAAAAAGAGGAAAGCGGCTCCCTCAAAGGGCAACCGCTTTTTAATCAAATGTAGAATTACTCCGCGGGTTTTTGCAACTTAGGATTATTCTTATGACGCTCTGAATCTCGAGAAGTTTTTTTGTCGAGATTTTTTTGTAGCGCTTCAGTTAAATCCACACCGGTTTGATTGGCGATGCAAATTAAAACAAAAAGCACATCCGCTAATTCGTCTCCCAACTGTTTGCCGAGATCTGATTTTTTAAAACTTTGATCGCCATAGGTTCTCGCCATAATTCGCGAAACTTCGCCGACTTCTTCGACGAGTTGAGCGAGATTGGTCAACTCTGAAAAATAGCGGACACCATAGGTCTTGATCCAATGGTCCACTTGAGCTTGAGCGTCTGAAAGTAACATTGAATTCTCCTTAATAAAACGAAAAAACCCCAGTCGATTGACTGGGGTTCATTCTTAATTCGACTTAGTAGAAACGAAGGTGACGAACTTTGATTACTTTGTCACCGATGGTTCCCAATTTTTCAATCAAATCTGCAGGGGCTTCTTCAGTGAGGTCAATCATGTTATAACCAATTTTTCCATTTGACTCATTTTTAAAACTGTGGATATTAAATCCCGCTTCACCGATCACTTTACTGATTTCGGCTATAGTGTTTGGCATATCTTTGTTGATCACGATGATACGTGATTTAACGCTTGCAGAAGGACGACCTTCGATGCGAGGGAAGTTTACTGAGTTTACTACTTCACCAAATTCGATGTAGTTGCGAAGTTGGTTTACAGCCATAGTTGCACAGTTTTCTTCGGCTTCACCAGTAGAAGCACCAAGATGTGGAGTACAAATAGCTTTAGGGTGGTTCAACAATGCATTGCTTGGAAAGTCATTGATGTAGTATTTTAATTTACCCGCATCAAGAGCAGCAATTACTGAATCTGTGTCAACAACTGGACCACGGCTAAAGTTTAACAAGATCGCATCGTCTTTCATTTTTGCGATGGTATCGCGGTTGAAAAGACCTTTAGTGCCGTCTAAAAGAGGAACGTGAATTGATGCGAAATCCGCTTTAGCAAGAGCTACGCTTAATTCAGAAGTCAACTCAACATCGCGGTGCAACTGGTGAATGTTAGCAAGGTTTGGGAATGGCTCATAGCCGATAACTTCCATACCCATTGCTTGAGCAGCGTTAGCTACCAAAACACCGATTTTACCTAAACCGATGATGGCCATTCTTTTGCCAGCAAGTTCGAAACCCGCAAAGCTTGATTTTTGTTTTTCAACCAAGTTGTTAATATCTGCGTCATCGGTATTGTCTTTAAGAGTCTCTGAATACACAAGCGCCTGATGAATATTGCGAGCGACCATACCCAATGAAAAAAGAACCAGTTCACAAACCGCATTCGCGTTTGCACCAGGTGTGTTAAATACGCAGATTCCCCGTTCTGAAGCGCTATCTACTGTAATATTGTTATAACCCGCACCCGCTCGACCGACAGCTAAAAGGCTTTTGTATTCGTCGGTGTCTACTTTAGCCGAGCGTACAATAATTGCCGCGGGATCTTCGTGATCAGGAGATACATCAAACTTGCTGCCAAACAAAGACAAGCCGGCGGCAGAAATTTTATTGATGGTTTTGATGGTGTTCATTCTCATTCCTCTCAATTGGATGGGATTAGTTAAACGCTTTGGGTCTCAGGCTGGGGCTCGGTCCATTTACCGTGAACCTTGATCAATTCGATCAAGGCATCTGTCGCCTCATCCTCGGGGATGTTTTTCTGAACCTGTTCTTTGCCGACGTAGAGGTGGATCTTCCCGGGCGCTCCCCCGACATATCCAAAATCAGCATCGGCCATTTCACCAGGTCCATTAACGATGCAACCCATCACTGCGATGGCTACATCTTTTAAGTGTCCTGTGCGAGATTTAATCTGGGCTGTGACCTCTTCTAAATCAAATAGAGTTCGGCCGCAACTCGGACACGAAATGAATTCTGTTTTTGTGCGTCGCAAACCTGAAGCCTGCAAAATATCATAAGCCAAATTCACCGAAGCGAAGTATTGTCCCTCAACATCGATATGAACTAGATCGCCTATTCCATCGCACAACAACACACCCAACTGTGCCGCAGCCAGCATTCGCTCAGCTGCGTTATCGGGTAAACGTTTTCTGAGGATTATCGGAGCCTTATTTCCGCTAATTGCGAGAGAACTCACCAAAAAGCGGTAACTGGCCAACCAATTTCCCTCGCCCACATAGGATACAAAGACTTGTTTTTCTTTGGGGATTTCAAGAGTTTGAATTTCTTTAATTTCTTGAAATTGTATTTCTACTATTTTATTTTCAGGCCACTTGCCCTCTAGCAATTCAGCGGCTTGAATTTGCACAACGTCGGCCTCAGCGTCGTTTCCAAAGCGAGGAAGCTCGGCCAAATAAGACAAACGAGCTAAATGCAAAGTATCAGAGCCCGTCGTATACCATTCCAACGGTCGCTCTTGGGGCAGCGCCGACAAAAGCTTTGCTGGCTCTGCGCCTACACAAACGGGATTTTCACCCCCAAACACTCTTCCCTTAATACGAATACTCTCTGATTCTCTACGTTTGAAGTGAAAGGGGTCAACAGGCCAATAAAATTCAGGCACTGCAGCAACAGAGCGTTGACACACATCTATCAATTTGTTCGCTACTGGTACTTCTTCAACCGGATTTTCTGTGAGCGAAACTCGAATTGTATCTGCAATGCCATCAAGCATTAATCCACCAATACCCACTGAAGATTTCAAACGACCATCTTCTCCTTCACCCGCTTCAGTCACTCCAACGTGAAAAGGATAAGGACGGTGCTCTTTTTCAAGACGCTGAGCCAAAAGGCGATAAGCTTCTATCACGACCTTAGGATTCGAAGCTTTCATGCTAAAAACGACGTCGTAAAAATCGTGGGCTTCGCAAACTCTTAAATACTCAAGCGCCGACTCCACCATTCCCTCTACCGTATCTCCATAGCGAAAAAGCATTCGACTCGAAAGTGAACCGTGATTGGTGCCAATGCGCAGGGCGACGCCGCGCTTTTTAGCTTCGAGAACAAGCGGAGTAAATTGGTCGTGAACTTTTTGGGCTCCCGCATTCCAATCTTCGTCACTCCAATCTTTTAAGAACATAATGCCTTTGTCGACAAAGTTTCCGGGGTTGATGCGCACTTTCTCGACCCATTTAACGGCTTCCATGGCCGCGCGGGGTTGAAAGTGAATATCTGCTGAAATGGGAACTTTGCAACCCGCGGCGCGAACGCGTTTGACAATTTCTTCTAAGGCCTCGGCGTCTTTGGCCGTAGGGGCTGTAATTCTCACCAATTCACAACCCGCATTTGCCAATTCTAGAGTTTGGGCCACAGTGGCTTCAATATCCCTAGTATTCGTTGTGGTCATCGATTGAACTAAAATGGGATGATCCCCACCAATCACGCGATTTCCGATGCGAACTTCGGTTGTTTTGCGGCGCTTAAATTCGGCCAGTCCGGCAACATAGGATTCAAAGAAATTTTCAGCTGAATTTTTCATGCCCCAAATATGATCATCAAGAGCATACAACAATTATTCAGCGCGTTCATTATCAGAATATGCAAGATGACCACAAGAGCGTAAGCTACCCAAGATGGACTCAAACTTAGCAAAGCAATCATCAAGAGATTCACCAGGTTTCTGAGCAAAAGTCGAATACAGTCTATTGTATGTGTACTTATGTGAAGATTTAATTTTAGACGTGCCCTCATAAATATTGCACAATTTCAGCCAGACATCATGAGCAGTTTCTAGGTGAGCTACTATATCATACACATTTCTACCT
>JBNKYI010000226.1:0-4797 GCA_050300815.1 Fibrobacterales bacterium | reverse complement strand
CGCTGCAGAAAATACACCGAGTTATAATGAGCAAGGGCAGGTTGATCTCTTTGGCGTTGTTAAAGTCAATAAGAATCACGAAAAGTTGTTTCGACAACTCGATAAGCTAAGTCTAGACGAGCTCACCCCGCTTCAGGCTCTCAATGTATTGTCGAAGTGGAAAGAAAAATTTTTATAACGAACCCCTTTGCAAAATCTCTTTGATCAGCTGATCCCCTTCAAGCAGACTATTCATCTCGTGCACCTGCTCATCTAGATTTAAAGTCGCCATCTCAATAAATTTTCTCCACTCTTGATCTTGGGCAAATTCGGGCTGCACTTTAGCCAATTCAATTAAACCCAACAAATTAGCAAGGGGTGAACGAATGGAATGACTGTTGAGGCGGGCATAGTCTCTAAGCTTTTGATTTTGCTCTAGCAGTAATTTATTATGCCTAGCCAATTTTTCATTGAGTTGCACCACCTCACCCGATAGATTCAAATTTGCCTGACTCACTGTCTTGTGCATTTCGTCAAGCTCTCTAAACTGGCGGTGAATATATTCATTTACGCTGCGTAACTTTTTGCTTTGCTCTGCGTAAGAAATGAGATGAGAAAGCAAATTGACAAACAACACTTCTTCTGGCGTCCATAAGCGCAACCCCTCAGAATGTTCACAACAAAGCACTCCCAACAGCGATTGCCCTAAAATTACCGGAGAATCAAGCATGCTTTCTATCCCATAAGGACGCAAATAAGCGTCATTCATTTCGCGAGTGATTTCAAATTCTTGAGCATTATGGGCAACAACAACCCCTTTGTCTCTAATGGCGCGCCCATAGTTGGGAAAAATCTGCATGGATAATTTATGAGAAAACAAACTGCTCATGGGGCTGACAAATTCGCAAGCCAACCCATCCTCTTCAGGAAGGTATCGCCAAAAGCTGACTTGCGACACCTTTAAGATATTTTGAGCCACTTTGCAAATCAAGGTAATTGCCCGGGTGACATCCCCGTTATAGATTTCATCTCGTTGAGAAAGCCTTAAATAACTTTCCATATACTTTTGTTTGAGAGAGGAGGGATCGCTTAAAACGTCTCCTTCACTCTTGAAATAGTACCCGTTGACTCCGCTCATGATTTAATCATAGCACATTATCCCTATAGACTCCAACATTTCTAAATAAAAAAGGCATTCTCAAACACAGAGAACGCCTTTTCGTTGCATTAACAAAAACTCATCGCTGGCACTGCTGCCAGCTTTCGGTTAATCTTCTAGGTGATCCAATACAAATCCAATCAGCTGGTTCGTGCTCGAATCATGAGGAAGGCCTTCTTTAGCCCCCGCTTCAAGCTCTTTGAGAATTCGAACAGCAAGCACTTTGCCCAATTCTACACCGTATTGGTCAAAACTGTTGATATCCCAAATGACCCCTTGGGTAAAAACTTTGTGCTCATAAAAGGCAATTAAAGCCCCCAGAGTTGACGGGGTCAACTGCGTCATGGCCAAGGTCGTTGTCGGACGATTGCCTTCAAAGACCTTATGTGGAGCAATGCGCGCAATTTCTTCAGCGCTTTCGCCTTTTGTCTGCATTTCTTCTTGAACCTCGGCCAAAGCTTTTCCATTCATCAAAGCTTCGGTTTGCGCCAAGCAATTCGAAAGCAATTTGCGATTGTGGTCGGCCAAGCGGTGATGAGGGCGCACCACCATAACAAAATCGGCGGGAATAATTTTGGTTCCTTGGTGAATCAGTTGATAAAAGGCGTGTTGACCATTGGTTCCTGGCTCACCCCAGATAATAGGGCCTGTTTGGTAATCGACTCGAGTCGAATCTGACTTCACGTATTTGCCATTAGATTCCATATCGAGTTGTTGCAAATAAGCGGGCAAGTACTCAAGATGTTCGGCGTAAGGAAGCACGGCGTGAGATTCAAATCCAAAAAAGTTATTGTACCAAACCCCCAAAACTGCTGCCAAGACAGGCAGGTTTTCTTTGGCAGGAGCGTTTAAAAAGTGTTCATCCATTGCGCGGGCACCCGCAAGCAATTCTTTATACACATCAAAACCGAGGTGGAGCGCAATCGACATTCCAATGGCCGACCACATCGAGTATCTTCCCCCCACCCAATTCCAAAACTGAAACATGTTTTCTGTATCGATCCCAAATTCAGAAACGGCTTTTGAGTTTGTCGACAGCGCAATGAAATGCTTTGCAATCGAGCTTTGGTCTCCGTCAAAATGATCAAGGACCGCTTGTTTGGCCACCACCGCATTCGCCATAGTCTCTTGAGTGGTGAAGGTTTTTGAAGCCACAATAAACAGAGTTTCATCGACCTGAATTTGTTTCAACGTGTCATCTAAATGAGCCCCGTCGACATTAGAGACGTAATAGGCCTTAGGCAACTTCGGATTCCAATAGGGGCTCAATGCTTTAGAAACCATTTTAGGGCCCAAATCTGAGCCGCCAATTCCGATATTGACAATCGCCTTAATGGGTTTTCCCGAATGCCCTTTCCAAATGCCTTGGTGAACTTTACTACAAAATGCTTCAATTTTTGCCAGCTCACCTTGAACCAAAGGGTTCACTTCATCTCCGTCAATAATCGCCGTTTCGTCTGGATTGCGCAATCCGACGTGAAATACAGCGCGACCTTCGGTGTGATTGATTTTATCACCGGCAAACATCGCTTTGCGCTTTGCATCAAAACCAATTTCTTCAAGTAAATCAGCGAAAAGCCCGAGCGTTTTATCATCCACTCGATTCTTAGAATAATCCATCAACAAACCCGCGCCTTGCACCGTATACTTGGCCGCGCGATTGGGATCTTCAGCAAACCACTCCTTTAGCGTTTTGCCTTTTAATGTTTCAAAATGGGATTGTAGGGATTTCCATGCAGATCGCTGGATTAAGCTCATAAAGACTCCTTTTCAGTCAATTTACCGCGTAAATCTAAAAATTTCTTGCTGTAATAGGGTTTCAAGACCGCTTCTCTCCAATCAAAGCCAAAGGGGCGTCGACTGATTGCCAAAATGGGCGGACTTTGTATCCGTTTGACTTGACCTAACCCACAAAACAAGACATACCAACGTTCCAAATCCGCAATAAACGCTCTAGGGCTCTGTAAGCTATCGGGAAGAGAGCTCGCCATGCCTAGTTTTTCTTCGAGAACTCCATTTTGAAACCATTCGAGGATTTGCCCAAGGCCCGCCTTTTGCCATCCCTCAACCCAAGCCTTAAAGAGGTAATCGTGATAGGGATAAATCAACGGGTCTCCCTTGCCTTGGTTCACATCTTGTTGATCACTCAATTCAGCCGATGGCACCACGGTAAATACGCCTTCGGGAATCCAACATGCATTCCATTTTTCAAGAGACCACTGGTTAAGATCTCTTCCCAATTGGTAAACCTGATACTTCCACAGATCCGCTAGAGGAGCCAAAAACCCTCCCAAATCACCGTAAAGGGTTGAATAACCTACACTCATCTCTGCTTTGTTTGCATTGCAGGTAAAAACCCCTCCAAAACTGCAGGCTAAGGCCGAAAGAATACGCGCTGATCGATCTCTCGCCTGCACGTTTTCAAAGTGAAACTCACTCAAAGTCACCCTCTTCACCTCATTTTTTCTGTGAATTTCGAGTGAGCCCATCTGGCGGCGTGTCAACTCCACGCTCTCTTCAATACTGACCTCGGTGTACCAACACCCAATATTGCAAGCGAGATCAGCAGCCAAGCCTTTTGTTAGATCTGAGTTGTAACGGCTGGGCATATTGACCAACAACAAATTTTCGGGGCCCACCACCGAAGCGACTAAGGCGGCATTAACAGCCGAGTCTATGCCACCTGAGGCGCCGATGACCACTCGTTGCAATCCCGCTTCTTTAAGATAAAACGCCAACTGCACTTGCAAAGCTTTAAGAATTCTAAGGTTTTCGTCAGGGCGCGTATCAAAAGAAGAATACGCTCTCTCACTGTCAAATTCAAAGGTTCCCGGTTTGGCCCAAGTCAAGGTGTGCAAAGGTTCTTTTCCTGTTAGCGGAAAAATCAGCGAATCCCCATCGATGAGGTAAAAGGTTTTGCCCGTGTTTTGCACAGAAAACGCATTGAGATAAACAATGGGCACCTTGTGCGTCTGGGCCTTTTCCCTAAAAAGTCGATCCCGCTTTTCACTTTTGCCCAAGCTAAAAGGGCTACAACTCAGATTGAGAATCCACTGGGCTCCTTTTTCGCAAAGAACTTTTATCGGAGAAAAAGCGTAATCGTCATCCCAACCATCTTCGCACAGAATCACCCCCACCTTTTCTCCATCAATGTTGAGAGGTTTTAACAATTCAGCGGGATTTTTACCCAATTCAAAAGCCCACTTGCGCAAATCATAAAAGTATCGACTCTCATCAAAGAGACGATAATTTGGCAAAAGTACTTTAGGGGTCGCAATCAAATCTTCACAAGTAGAGTGCCACTCCCCATCGCGGCAAGCAAACCAAGCGTTAAAAAGTCGCACCCGTCCATCTTCCCCTTTTCGAGAGGCATCTCTAAGCACCGATCCCCAAAGAATGAGCATTCCTCGACTGGCCTTTCGCAAAGTCTCATGAGCCTCTTGCAACTCATCAATAAACTCAACGATTTCCCAACGATCCCCAATGAGATAGCCCGACAAACACATTTCAGGAAAGGCAATAAACAGGTATCCTTCGCTGCGCGCCTCTGCAATTTGGCGAAGCATTTCATTTAAATTTTTTTGTATCTGAGAGGGAAACACCTCCATCTGCACCATTTTAAATTTCATTTTTTCTCTTCATCTCTCGATAGAGTAAAC
>JBNKYI010000225.1:0-4797 GCA_050300815.1 Fibrobacterales bacterium | reverse complement strand
CCGAAGCTGTGTCATGGGTATTTTACGCTCTTCAGAATTTGTGAAAAGACGCATAATAGGGGGTTGAATAATGGGAACCAAAGCCATGTATGAATAAGCGGCCACGGCGATAGAGCCGAGCAGAGTAGGGCTGAGTTTTGAAGCGACAAAGATAGAGGTTGGGCCATCTGCACCGCCAATAATGGCGATTGAAGCGGCATCTTTTAGCGAGAATTCAATTCCGGGAATCCATTGAGTCAACAAAACGGCACCGACAAGTGTGCCAAAAATTCCAATTTGAGCTGCGCCGCCAAGCAAAGCCGTTTTAGGGTTGGCGAGTACCGGGCCGAAATCGGTCATGGCGCCGACTCCCATAAAGATGATAAGGGGGAAAACTCCACTTTCGATGCCCACTTGATAAATGTAGTAGAGGATACCACCGGGTTCGCTGATATAGGCCATGGGAATGTTTGAGAGCAAAGCGCCCATGCTGATAGGAACGAGGAGCAGGGGTTCGAAGTTTTTGGCTATTCCGAGAAAGAGGAGCAAGAGACTCACGGCAATCATTAAGAGACGTCCGTATCCCTCAATCCAAGTGGCTTTACCATACTTTAACAAAGCGTAAATTCCGGTACTTTCCCAAAGTTTGTCAATCATTTCTCTAAGATGAAGTCCTTCGTTCTCTTTATCGCTGAGCTCTTTGACAAACGCGATCTTTTGCAATTTAACCTTGAGTAAAAGTTGCCCCGATTCAACCTTTCCGTATTTTTGAAAAGCAGGAGAAATTTCGACAATTTCGCCGGTTTGCTGTAAGACGACTTCGGTATTTCCTTCATCAGATTTGATTTTTGCTAACCATTGGTTGGCTCCCACAAGGTCGCCTACTTGTAAAGGCGTTCCGTTGTGAGCCCAGATTTTGCTCAGTGTTCCTTGAGTCGGGCTGACGATCGACAAAATTTCTGAGTCATTAGAGGAGGTTGAGAATTCTGCTTGAGCATGACTCAAGTGAATTCCCAAAATCAAAAGCAAGAACAAATGCAGTAATTTCAAAATAGGCCTCTCTATTCAATCTCAAGCAACAGGTCGCCATTTTGGACCATTGCACCAGGACTGACGTGAATTTTTACAATTTTTCCCTCTTTGGGAGATTGCAGGGGGGACTCCATTTTCATGGCCTCTAAAACCACCAATACATCGCCCGCTTTAACGATTTGATTTTCGGCGACTTCAATTCTCACGACTGCGCCGGGCAGTGGGGCAAAAATGGGTTCGGCTGTAGAGGGTGTTGCCGCCGCAGTTGATGCGGGCTGCACCGACTGAAGCTCTCCGGTAGATGGCTCGACCTTAACATCATAGGCCGTTCCATTGACGGTGATCTTATAAGACTCGGGGCCCTTGCTTGCGTGAGATATCGCAGGAGCAGAGGGCGTTGCGGCTTTTTGCACTTCATTTTTGCCGGTGTTTTTACGCACCTGAACTTGGGCTTTTCCTTTTAAGAAATCAATGCCCTTTTGGCCACAGGCGAAGGCGATAAATAAATTTTCGTCGTTGACTTCGATTTGATTTTCTTCAAGAACCTTTGTGGTTTTGGGAATGCCGGGTTCGATGACTTCGAGTGGGTTGCCGACAAAGGGAGCTTTGCCCAATTGTTTAGAGGCAATTTTAACCAACTCAGAATCAGGTGGAACTGGAGTTTTGCCGAAGTATCCCAAAATCATGTTGCCGTAGCCGTGAGTGATTTTTTTCCAGCGACCTTGGGTGACGTTTGCGTAAGCCTGTTGAAAATAAAATTGACTGACGGGAGTTACCGAAGTAGCGAATCCTCCCAAGCGCACCACCTCAGACATTTCTTTGATCACTTGAGGATAGAGATGTAAGGTGCCCGTATCTCTCATCATCATGGTGTTGGCCGTTAATGCTCCACCGGGCATAGGGCTCAGTGGAATGATCGGAGAAACTTGTTTGGCTTCGGGGGGAGTAAAATAGCTGCTCATGCAATCTTCAAAAACTTCGGTGGCTTTGAGTACCTTCATGATGTCGATGTCAAGATGATAGGGGCGTCCTTTGAGAACGTGCCACATGGTTAAAATATCGACCTGGCTGGTGCCCCCGCTGACCGGACTTTTGGCAAGGCAAATGCCCAAATTGTCGTCTTTGGTGGCGGCGGCCTCAATAGCCGCTAAGTTTTGGGCCGTTCCTGCGCCCGCAGTGTCGTGGGTGTGAAACCAGATCAGAGTGTCGTCGCCTAAAAGCTCTCGGGCCGCTTTTAAGGTGTCGTAAACTTTTTTGGGATTTGAAGTTCCCGAAGCGTCTTTAAAACAAATAGAATCGTAAGGGAGCCCCGATTGGACAATTTGTTTGAGTCTATCAATATAAAATTCTGCGGTGTGAGCCCCTTCGCAACCCGGGGGGAGATCCATTAACGTGATACAGACTTGGTGATGTAAACCGGCTTCGGTGATGCACTTACCTGAATACTCCAAATTTTGTATGTCGTTTAAGGCGTCAAAATTTCGAATGGTGGTGATGCCGTGTTTGGCAAAGAGGCGAGCGTGCAACTCGATCATGTCTTTGGGGGATTGATCAAGGGCGACCGTGTTGATTCCCCGGGCAAGGGTTTGCAGATTTGCTTCAGGACCGGCCACCTGTCTGAAGCGATCCATCATATCAAAGGCCGACTCATTGCAATAAAAAAATAGAGATTGAAAGCGCGCGCCTCCACCGGCTTCAAGGTGGAGAATACCGGCGTCTACACTGGCTTCAACAGCGGGCATGAAATCTTTGGTTAATACGCGAGCTCCATAAACGGACTGAAATCCATCGCGAAAAGAAGTGTCTTGAAATCGAATGCGAATCATAGTGGCCTCAGGGGTTGTTTCGGAATTGGTGAACGGCTGCGGAAATGGCAGCGGTGACTGCTTGGGTTGCGCCAGACACAGTGGGGGTCGGCGTTCTGGGTTTTGCAGCGAGTGCTTCGCGCGCGCGAACTTCTCGAGTCAATTTTTCGAGGAGGTTCATTAAAAAAACCAGCAACACCAGAAAGACCATGACTGCGCCCATTCCGATGATCATAAGTAAAAAAGCTTGTCCCAGCATAGTTAGGTTTCTTTTGTTTGGTTTGGCGGCAAAATTCGAAGCTCTCCATGAGAAAACTTTCGCATTTCTCCGTTAGAGAGTTCCACCGAAAGTTGCCCGTTAGATTCTATCTGGCGGATGCGTCCGCAGAGGGTTTGAGGATGGTGGCCATCCGTCCACTCCAATTTTAATAATTCATCTCTAAAGGCGAGGTGATTATTTAGTTCCTTTAGCCAAGGGGTTAAACCTTTTTCAAAATATTGAGGAATATCTTTCAAAAAGGCGTCTGACCATTCTTTCCAAAGCTCACTGAGTGAGAAACGTTGGGGTAAATGTTCGGCAATTCCCCGCGCCAAAAACTCCTTTTGGTATTCGGTAAAATCTCCGTAGACGTTAAGGCCGAGACCGATAATAAAATACACCTGCTCTTTTTGCCAAAGGGCCTCGCAAAGAATTCCCCCCACTTTATCGTTGCCGAAAAAGAGGTCGTTGGGCCACTTGATTTGCAGATCGAGACCTTTTTCTTTTAGCCAGCGCTGAGTGATGGCCGCAGTATAAAGCGGGAGTTGAGGAATTTGAGCGCTGAGGTGGGGGGCGACGAAAAAGCCGATGCTCATGGCGAGGTCTTGACGAGGGTTTTGAATCCAAGATCTAGAATTGCGTCCGCGCCCCGCTGACTGAGAAATAGCGCGCAGACAAATGGGAGAAGTAAAGCTTTTCCCATGGTCTTTTAACCAAGAGTTTGTCGATGGCAAACTTTGAATTTCAATCCACAAAGGAAGAGGGCGTTGGGCTAGAGGCATCACGGGCCAAATCTAAAACCTTTTCTTATTCGTTGCAATTTTTAGCGCCAATTCATCAGACCCGTTTTGCAGGTTGTAACCTGTCTCTTAGATTCTTCGGTTTTAAAAGCGGTCTGATTTGAAAGGGTTTAGAAATAAACTTGACCTTCACAAAAATTTTGGGCAGAATCCATGTATCCTCTGCGGAGAAAGTGAATTTATGACTGATGATAAACACAGAGAGTGGAATTTAAAAGAAGACACGCGACCAGAGTCTCTGATTGCCGCAGAATTCATCCCCAGTATCCCCGAGGCGCACGGCGAGGCCTTGCAAGAGCTAGAAGGTTTGATCTTAGAAAAAGAAGGGGGAGATGCAGAGCATTTTCTTAGCACGGCGAAGAGAATTTTGCACACCTTCAAAGGGGATTTTGGTGTCGTTGGGCTCGATGCTTATGTCGATCTGATTCATATTTGTGAAGAATTGCTACTCAAAGACATGCTCAAATCAGATTCACTGTTGCAACTCAAAGATTTTTTAGAGTGCAGTTTTGTGTTTTTTAAAGAGGGAAAAGTGCCTCTTATTGATGACGATGTCGTAGAGAAAATTTTTGAAGAACATTGGCGAGATGAAGGACGCTCTGAGGGCGATGGGGTTATCGAAAATGAAAATCTTATCATCTTAGGTATCAATGAATTGAGAATTTTAGAGTCTTATGTCGAAGATCCCTCTATCTTACAAGATTTTATTGTCGAGTCGGGCGAACAGTTACAAGAAAGTATGGGCTTGTTGAATCTCTTGGCGACAGGTGAGTATCAAGAAGAAGATATTAATACCCTGTTTAGAGCTTGCCACTCACTCAAGGGCGTTGCTGGCTGTTTGAATTTAAAAACCACTCAGGGTTATGCTCATGCCCTCGAGAATGTATTATCGCAGGCGCGGAGAAATGCTCTGCGGATAGAG
>JBNKYI010000224.1:0-4819 GCA_050300815.1 Fibrobacterales bacterium | reverse complement strand
AGTGTTTTACAAAAAAAAATATCTCAAACAACAATATGGAAAAATGGATCAGATTCGCTGGGATCTAATCGGTTCTTCGGGTCGCGAAGATTTCGATTGGCATTGGATACGTTGGGATTTCAGCGATCTAGAAAAAAAAACTTTAAATATTGAACGCTCTCCACCTCAACAAATGCCACAACATTTGACACTGATTGTTAAAGATTTTGCAGAAAATACCTTGCTGTTCACCCTTAAGCCCGACCCTACAAAAACTTCTGCCCCTTCTGACACACTTTGGAAATCAGAGGGTGGAATTTTCTTAGGTAACAATCTTCCTCACCACTTTATTGATGTTTCAAAAAAAACTTTTTCTTTTAAGGCAAACGGTTATCAATTTGATGGATCTCCTATAGATTATCCATGGCTAAATTTTTTGCACAGTCGCGAACACCAACTTATCCCCCCTAAAGGCCTTTACGCTTTAGAAAAAAGAGATACCGCTCTATCCCTTTTAACACCTTTAACATACTGGCAAAATGAACCCTTGGGCACCCCCGGTCAATACACCTACTGTTTTGAAGGCAAATTCGACAAGCATTGGGGTCTCTTTTATCAAAATGCCAAAGGCAAATGGAATTCATTCAGTAAGACTTGGCGCCGAGGCTCTCAACTCTGCACAACGACTGATGAAATACGCAATGTCGCGTTAATGGCCGACACCACAGCACCTCGCATTGAATACCAAGGCTTACGCAAATACCCCTTAAATGGCCTTCTTATTCAGGCTCACACCTTTAAGGTGCTCGAAGAAGGGGCAGGAATTTACGATTCTAACCACTTTAAAGTTCAATTAGATGGAGCTTGGGTTTATTGCGAATGGGACAGCGAAAAAAAACAGCTCTATCTGCCAGTGCAATATCTTCACAATGGAAAACTAGAGATTAACATTACAGACGATTTTGAAAACAAAGGCCATTGGGTAAAAGAATCGGAAATAGATTGGAAGGGCGCAAAAAACGACCCTTAAACAAGTCGTTAACTACCGAGGCATCAATTTAATATTCTTTAGTGCTAATTCTCTTTGCATTTCACTAAAATCAGTCTGTTCTATTTGAATGCTCAAAGGAAACATCAAATTGGCTTGGTCTGGGCACTGTTCTAATGCCGCCACCTTTTCTAGATCCGCCAAACCGCGGGCCGTTAAAAATTTTGATTTCGAATCCATTAAGCCTTGACGGCTAACCATCGCATTTTCGGGTTTGCAAAGAGGGCTATAAGGAGTGTCGCTTAAACCGTCATCGCGAATGCTGTAATCCGAACTTTCTCCTAATGCCGCCGTCGTGTGACGCAATCCCATAAAATGATTCATCTCATGCACAAATGTCTCTCTTAATACTTTGGCAGAGTTAAACACCTCTTTGTCATTTGAAACACTGCCCCCGTCAATAATTGAATTTCTTACGAGGATTAACGCCGTCTCAGAGCCTGCGCTAAATCCGCCACCATAAAAGGGAGAAATACCGATAAGAGGATTTTCATTTCTAAAACTGTGCACCACCACTACGTCGAGATAACCTGGATACGCCACATCAAGGCCCGTTGTCAATTCATCAAGCGCCAAAGTTTGCTGACCCTTTAAATTCCAAGACAATACCATCTCGCCCCGACTGCTAAAAGAACCTTCGACCTGAGTATTTTCGTCAATTAAATCCCCATAAAGAGGGTGATCCACTCCTCGCAAATACTGCACATCTGCAACGACAATGGCACCCGCTCCCATGATATTCGACACTTCTGCTCCCAAGGCATCCGCAAAGGATTTTGCCTCTGCATCGGTCTGTAAACCTTCGACCGCACCGAAGATATGAACAAGTATTTTTAAGGTATCTCCCCCCGAACCCAAACCTTCGAGATGGGGATTAGACAAAACAATTCCCGTTCGCTCTCCCCCTTTGGCCGCAACGCGCAAGGCCGCATAATTTTCGTTAAATCCCCATGTGAAATTTGCGGTATAAACCCCTGCTGGCGCCTCTGTAACTGTAAAAATCTGAGCTGAATTGTCTAAGTAATCATTGACAATGCGAACCGCATTCAATTCGAATTCTTGCCCTGAAGCGGCTTCAAATTGAAACTGATATTCTCCGCCTTCTCGCAGAGGAGCTAGAAAGCCCCGACTGAGCGCGTTAACCAGAGAATCTCCGGTCTGAGGATCATTGGGATTGATGCGAAATTTTAATGGTGTGTCGATAAGGGATACTCTTCGGTCACCTGAGTCGTCTTTAAACCATGAACAGCTCTGCAACCCCAAAGTGAGACTCGTGAGTAAAATAATCCCTATTAATCGCATTTCATTTTTCCTTCACCTTCGCCAGAATCGTTTCGTTTGGCTGTGGTGCTCATTTATACCAGTCTTGTGTTGGGAAAATAATCTCAAAACTCAGGCATTCCTAACATCATTTGCCTTTCTTTGCATTTTGCTTAAATATTTCTCGACAAAGGCAAAGGCTTCTCGCATCCTCTATAAAGGGGGCTCTCGGCTCTCTTTCTTCTTCCCAAAGATCATCCCTATCATGATCCTTTGTTTTTCTTTTGTCTGCTGGAAAACTATTCTGAATTGGAATATTTCTGAAACCCTCATTTATCCCGAACTTCGCAAAGGGCAGTGGGAAATCAAAGAACTCGTCGTAAGTGACTACGGAATTCAGATGATTTTAGCGCAGGGAAAATTGCGCGTGCTGATCCCCCTTAAAAAAAATTTGACGCGTAAAATATCTATCGGTGAACGACTTGAAGGAACTTTGTCTTTAAATCCTCTGCACTTGCCTAATGGGCCACAACCCTTTGATGGCGAACGTTTTTTATGGATGAAAGGCATCGGGGCAAAGGGCAAAATTAAAGATTGGAACTCCATTCGAATTCTTCCACCCAAAGATTTATACCACAAAATGCTTCAACAAATGGATTTAAAAAAGCAGTGCGTCAAAGAATATCTTGCAAAAGCTTGGCTAGCAGCCCCTAAAGCGTACGGCATTTTACTTGCTGGCTGGCTGGGCGAACGCAAACTCATTGACCCCCAAGCCAAAAGTCATTTCAATTTGTTGGGTCTCGCTCACTTATTGGCCATTTCGGGATTTCACATCGGGCTTCTCAGTTTGGTACTTCATCTTTTGTGGGGACTTTTTCCCTTTTCACGCGCCGTAAAAAGCTGGGGCTTGCTTGTCTCTCTTTGCTCTTTTGTGTTTTTGATTGGTGCCCAACCCAGTGTCTTACGAGCAGCTGCCAGCCAAGGATACCAGACCCTAGCTCAACTCTGTGAAGCCCGTCCTTCAAAATCCAATCTTTGGTGTATGGCTTTCATGGCCATTTTAATTTACCAGCCTCGCTGGTTTTGGCATCCGGGATTTTGGCTGTCTTTTTCAGCCAGCGCAGGTTTACTCTTTCTCTACCGCCCTGTTCGCCAAGGCCATATTCTAAAAAGATACCTACTCAATTCAATGAAGATCACCTCTGTCGCCACACTGGCTTGCCTACCCGCTCTATGGTTTTATTGGGGACAATTGCAGTGGGCCTCATTGTTGAGCAATCTTTACGCATTGCCCCTCATGTCACTTATTCTCTTACTCGGTTTGATGGCATTGCTTCCCGGAATCGGCATCTACTATCTCGAACTTGCCGAAGCCCTAGTCTCTCACCTTTTTAGAGTCAATGAGTTTTTCGTCAACCTCTTGGGTAATGGACCTCTTCTACCCATAGCGTCTCCGCTTCTCTTAAGCGTCTTGTTGCTTTGGATTTTCTCTTGGCAGATTTACCGTCTTGCGCAAAAACGCACTTGGCTCTATCTCTCTTCTGTTCTCGTTATTTTTATAGGAGCAACAAATCCCTATCTCAATCCTCTCCCTTATCGCCTCTGGTTTATCGATGTGGGGCAAGGTGATGCCACTCTCATCGAAACTCCTCAGGGGATTCTCTTAATTGATGGAGGAAAATCCCCTTGGAATTTAAAGGGCTTTCTCAGTCAGTGGATCAGAAGGAAAGGGCCTAATCTATCAAAAATTCACCGCGAAATATGGATCACTCACGCCGATATGGATCACTACGGTGGCCTAGACTTTGCCCAGCAAATGTTATTGCCCGATTCGATTGCCGCTCCTTTAGCCACGTGGAAATCTCCTAAAACCCAATGGCAACAGATGTGGCAAAAATGGATCGCTCCGCAAAAAGTCGTCAGGCAAGGTCAAAACTTCACTTTGGGAAAATGGCAAATAAACATTTTATTCCCCGACGACACATGCGTGGGAACCAACCCCTGTTCACTGGTTCTTCTCGTCAAAGAAGGCGACCAAGAAGCATTGCTAATGGCTGATTTAGAAGCTCCCGAAGAAGATCTCATCGCCCAAATTCTAAACCAAAACGATCTCCATCCCGAAATTTTAAAAACGGGACATCACGGTTCTAGAAATTCATCAAAAGACCTCTTTCTAAAATCCCTTCAACCTGAGCGGGTTCTCATCTCAGCGGGAATTGGCAATCGATATGGTCATCCCCACATTGAGCTCATCCAACGACTTGAAAACCTGAATATTCCCTTTAATCACTCGGGATATTCAGGAAATATCTTTTTAGAAAGCAAAAATGGATTTTGGAAACTGATTCGACCTTGGCAACTCGGCGAAGATCGAAGTTTGGTAGATGATTTAAAATCCTTCATCGGGATACAAGAGGGGAAGATTCTCTGGGAAAAACCACTTTCTGAAATAAGTGCAAACTAGAGGGCTACTCTAAAATACTTGTCTGCGGAAAAAACACCCCATCAAAAGAAAAATTTTCCCACCTAACA
>JBNKYI010000223.1:0-4821 GCA_050300815.1 Fibrobacterales bacterium | reverse complement strand
AAATAATCGCAAGCCCTCGTAGACCATCTAAATATTTTACCCTCATGGATTCCATACCTTTATCCCTGACTTTTCTGCAGCTTAATGCGTTGCAATGATCGGTTTACATCGGCATTCGCGGAGCAGGTAAAGGCTCTTCAATTTTATCGGGCGCATTCATCTCATTGCCATTGTCTTCTACTGGCGCCTCAGTCGTCATTTCTGGAGGATCTTCAAGAGGATCTTTCATTTTTTCGCTCTTGAGCGATTTCATCTGCTCTCCTTGTGCCCGCTCCGAAATTTCTTTTTTCATGCGATTATAGATTTGTTCAGCCACTAACCGAACCAGTTCTTCAGGGTCGTTGCGCAGCTTGCCAATGGCTTCTGCACTCCCTAAATCGTTAATTTGCCCTAAGGCGATAAGCGCCTCTCTTCTCAAAATGCTCTCATGACTAGGCAACATCGCAATCAGAGGCGATACAAAAATTTTTTGCCGCCAACTTCCCATAACCCGAATCGATACCAGCTTATACTCTTTTTCTGTCGTTGCATTATCAATCAATTTCACCAAAACTTTTTCTGCAGGTTCTCTCAGAACCATAAGTTCATCTTGCTTTTTCTTGATATCCGCCGCAGGTTCTCCACGCAACACCATTTGCACCAATGTGTCTATGTTTTCTAAGGCCTCAACTTCTTTTTGCTCGCGAATTTCAATCGACGGCCCTACCCATTTAGCCATCGCCTTCTCTGAGCGATTTAAGCGCGCCTGCAAGATCAAATTCTGCTGCCTAAGCAGAGCCACCTCTTCTTCTACCTTTTGCAAACGTTCAACAGGAGACCCACTCTGTTCGCCCCAAAGTACGCTCTGCATTTCTACGCCAAAATAATAACCCGGCCATAGATAAGCATCTGCTCGCTCATTTTCAGCTTTGCTGTATAAACCTAAGCTGCCCTCTTGATACAACCACTCTTGCACTTCAAGCAATCCCCCTTTAACTTGTAAGTTGGGTAAGGGATTCCACTCGATACCTAGTTGATGATGAATCTCTCCAAGCCGGCTAAAGCCTTCATACGAAAGACCCATTGCTGCGGGTGCCATCACTTTAAATCCCCAAAAACCTTGATCTGTGCGCTGGGCTCGACTGAAATAACTATAGCCGCCCCACATTCTTCCCCACTCGCCCATCGACTTTCCTAAAACGATATAAAATTCACCCTTGAGATCTTCTTCTTTATTGCCAAACCACGTCTTTTCAGAGCTCGACAAAATACTACGCATTCCAAAAGACAACTGAGGATACCATTCATCTTCTCGACTTAACGTGTTCTGAATCCCCAATGAAATCTCTTCACCATAAATCACATCTAGATGTGTTTTGTCAAAAAAGCCCAATTCAAATTGCCCAACGGCGGGAAACCTCACCTTTCCCTCTGTGGGGATTTGATTTACCCCCATTAAAAAACGACCGCGGTATTGAGATTTTTCTAGCGTCCAAGGGTCGGGGATAAAGTTGCCAGACCAAGCGAGTGAAAAGGATAAAAAGAGGAGGTAAAAGAGCCCGATGACTCCCTTTAACGTGTGTGAGTTATTGTTCCACCATCTTTTGCAATTCATCCAATTCCTCCGTCGAGATTTTTCGCCAACTGCCTTCGGCGAGATCGCCAATTTCAATGCACCCATAGGCCGTCCGAAAAAGATCCACCACTCGGTATCCCAAAGCGCGCATCATTTCTCGTATCTCCCTTTTTTTTCCTTCGGTTAACCTCATTTCGACCTTTTTACCCCAAACCTTGACTTTGGCTGAACGAAAATGGGTCCCGTCTTCTAAAACTAATCCCTTTTCGATCATTTGTTGGTCGTCAGCGCGCAAGACCCGATTGAGAGTCACCTCATAATATCGAGGGATTTGGTAGGCGGGTAAGGTTAACCGACGAGAAAGTTCGCCATCGTTGCTCAACAAGAGCAAACCTCTCGATTCAAAATCCAGTCGACCTACATAGTGAAAGTGCTGTAAATGAGCGGGCAACAATTCGTAGATTAAAGGCCGCCCTTGGGGATCTTTTTGAGTGCAGAGAAAGCGGCGAGGCTTGTGCAGGGCAACAACTTGAACTTCTGTAGGCAAGGTCAACTTTTTCCCCTCGCAAAAAACAACATCACCCTCTTCAACTTGCGTAGAAAGCTCTGTCGTCAACCGACCGTTGACCTCTACCTTGCCCGCCAAAATCCATTCTTCGGCCTGACGTCTACTCGCAACGCCCGCTTGGGCTAGATACTTATTGAGCCGCATGAATCTCCGCATCGAACAAACCCAATTGATGAACCAAAGCTCCACGGCGCACCCCTAAGGTGCTGACTCGAATGCTCAAAGGTTTTAACACTTGAATGTAAGCCTGTAAGATGCGCAAACCCGCGACAAAAATTTCGCCACGGCGCCCATCTAAACCCGGCATTTGGGTAAGCACTTCGGCACTCAAACCCATAATTAACGAGATAAAATCGGCCAATGCCTGCTCACTCAACTCATAACCTTCAATTTGATGCTCATCAAATTCAGAGATCTTTAAAATAGACATGACAACAGCCGAAGCTGTACCCCCGCTAATTACCAGATCTTTCTTTTGAAACTTTTTGAGATTTTGCTCTTTGAGTTCTTTTGCAATGCGTTTGGCCACGGCTTCGCCCGGGAAGGAACCCTCTTCACGTGTCAATCTCAGCGCACCATAAGGCAGGCTGAGCACCTCTTTGTTTAAGGCCAACTCAGAAGAACCTGCACCGATATCCAAGGCCACCAATTGGGGCTTTTTGTAATGATGAGCCACAGCGAGCCAAGCAAAATAACCTTCGAGTTCTCCGCTCAAGGTTTCAGGCTTTTTCCCCAAACGCTTTTCGACAATATCATATACCTCTTCGGGATTGCCACTGCGACGCACCGCTTCGGTTAAAAAAACTTGCGCTAATTCGACATCGGTATTGTGTAATGTCTGAGCGTATTTGCGCAAGGCTTCATCAAGTCGACTTAACGCCACCTCGCCGATTCGATCTCCGTCAGCGCTGAGATCTTCTCCGAGGCGCACTGAGGCCATCTTCTGAATTTTGTTTACTAATTGGCCCTCAACACACTCTGTAATGACCAGCAAAGCGCTATTTGAACCGATATCAACAATTGCGTAAAAATTTTCTTTCATTACGAATTCTCACCAAATAATTTTTCAGCCAATAGCTTCGACAATTCTTCGGGCTTCGTAATAAACTGTCGAGCGTAGGCTATCGCCTCTTCGAGCCCCTCTGCAGACATTTGGTCCTTATATTCGAGAATTAGTTTTCCCGAGCGAGCTCCCAAAGGTTCTTTATTCTTGAGCTCATCAACCAAAATAAGCGCCATTTTAAGCCCCAACATATGAGGCTTAATCTCATTTTCTTCGTTTAAGAGATAATCTATCCTTTCGAGAATTTCATTGAGATCGCTATTTTCTAGTCGTTGACGTATTTCTTTAGTCATTTTTTCTTGTTCGTCATCATTCATAATGAGATGCCACCTTTTCAATATGTAACAAACGCACCGATTGTAAATCAATATTCAAAGCCGTTGCAAACATGAGAAACGGACTCACCGTATTTCCCGCATCATTGGTACGAGCCGTCATCAACAATTCACCATCGCTCCCCCTTTTAACTTCTGTGAGCTCTGGTTGAATTTCAACAAACTTACCGCGATGATTCTCAATCCCCTCAATCTCTCCTCGATCAAAACGATCGACAATTGACGAATCCCAAAATCCGCGATACGCATAGGTCATCGCTTTGGGCTTAGGCAATTTGCGAGTTGTCAATTCTTCTATTTTGATAACTTCCATGCCTCGAGGAAATATACGATTGAGTTCTTTAAGACTTGCGGCATCATCAGGCCAAGAACGCAAAAGCGTCACACTCACTTCATCGCATTCTGTCGACAGCCCCAAAGGCAATGCCCCTTGGTTTGATATTTTAGGTTTCGGATGAAACCCTTGCGAATGTGCGAGATGAAAATCTAGACGATTGAAAGCCTTTTCGATAAAACTCATCGTATTTTGATGTGGCAAAAAACGAGCCAGCCCTTTTTTCTGAAAAATCACTCGATATTTAAAATGTTCGAGCTCGGCAATTTTACGTTGATTTAACAACTCTTTAACTTCAGCAATGCTTCTGTTGGGCGCGGGGTTTTCTGAAGGGGCGGCCAACTGAGTGTCTGCGTAATTTCCGGGAATTCCACAGCTCTGACAAGACTCTTTGCCCCACTTGCAATCGGGAACCGGCTCGCTGGCCGTTAAAAACATTTTCTTGTATTCATTCTTTAGATAACCTTTGGTTACTCCCGCGTGAATGTAATCCCAAGGAAAGACCTCATCAAAACTGCGCTCTTCAAAAATACGTTTTTGATCATATCCATATTTATCCCAAATCTCTATCCATCCCTCATAATTCTGCTTTTCACCGTGAGATTCAAACACCATCCCCTTTTTATAAGCGTCAAATATCATAGGAGCTAACGAACGGTCTCCTCGGCTATAAAACGCTTCGAGATGCGCTTCTTTCCAATCTGTCCAAGAAATGCGAACATTTCGATTAAAGCGAAAGCGTTCTCTCACAAAATAAATATGCTTCATCACCGTTTCTTTAGGCATAAAGCCCACCCATTGCATCGGAGTGAAAGGCTTGGGCACCATAATGCCAACGCTGGCGTGAATTTGAGCATTCGAATTGTATTCTCTACCAATTTTAATCAAGCCTTCAATCAACCCACAAAAGGCTTCCATGTCTTCAAGATTTTCAGTGGGCAAACCCACCATTGTGTAAAGTTTGAT
>JBNKYI010000222.1:0-4827 GCA_050300815.1 Fibrobacterales bacterium | reverse complement strand
GCAGAATCTAAACTGGCGAAGCTTGTGGGATAAGAGGTTGTGGATTTAAGATAAAATGTTTTAGCCAGTTGATAGAGAGCTTCAGGTTGTAATTGACTTTGAGGGAATCTTTCAATAAATTGATGATAATGCTGAATGGCACTATCTGCAGGGTAGAGAATAAAATCATTTTGCATCGCGTCGGCAATAGAGAGATAGGCGTTCTCATACTCAGGGCTCTGATTTGATATTTTTCGAAATGTGGCAATGGCCAATTCAGGTTCAGATTGAGCGCTATAGCAGTTTCCCAAATCCATAAGTGCATTGTCGTAAAAGAGACTGTAGTTGTATTTCTCAACAAAATGAATAAGTTCAATCGTTAAGGTATCACAGCTGTAATACTTTTTTAATTCGAGAATTTGATTCCATTCTTTTTCATCGACACTCGGGGGGTCAAGAGGAGATTGAGAACATGAGAGTAATGAAAAAAAAGGAAAGAGTAAAAGTGAAAATTTGATATACATATTATTCCTTGAGAAGGCTTTGAAGTTGATTCAACTGATCTTTGATCTGAGTGTTTTTTTCGTCAAGCTTAAGAGCTGTTTGCAACTGCTGAATCGCCTTTGAATATTCTTTTTTCTCTTTGAGTAAGCTGGCGTAGGCAATTCGAGCTTTGGTGTATTCGGGGTGATCCTGTATCAGTTTTTGGTAATGAGATTCGGCTTGTTCTCTGTTGCCCTTGCGTTCTAGATTTAATGCGAGATGCATCAGTGTCTTTTTTGAATCGGGCTGAAGGTTAAGAGCGCTTTGATCGTGTTGAATGGCTTCGTCAATACGCCCATTTTCTGCGAGAATTAAAGCGAGACTGAGGTGAGCTTCTGCGTAATTAGGATCGGATAGAATCGCTTGCTCTAAATGTTGAACTGCAGAGTCCGTTTTATCTTTGACTTTGTAGAGCAGTGCGATGTTATAATGGGCTTCTGCATAATCAGGTGATATTTCGATGGCCTTAAGGTAAGCGTTGAGGGCTTCTTCGTTGCGATCGAGTTTTTTATAGATTACACCGCTATTTAACCAAGCTTGTGGATAATTAGATTTGAGTGAAATGGCTTTAGAATAAAGTTCAAGAGCTATTTTAAATTCACCTCTTTTTTTGTGAATGTGTGCCAAGTTGTAATAAGCTTCGGGATATTTGGGGTTTGCCTCTATTGCTTTTTCGTAATAGGCAATTGCAGAGTCTAACTGATTACTGATGGCGGCAATTTTAGCCAGATTGTAATAACTGGCAGAGTGATTGGGTTTGAGTGAGATCGACTGAAGAAAGTAATGTTTGGATTTTTTGTAATCTTTGGTTTTGTATTTAAGTAGTCCAAGATTATACCAACTTTCTTGATAGCTAGAATCGATGGCGAGAGTGTTGCTAAAATATTTTTCTGCTTTGCTGTACCGTTTCATCCGAAAATTAACGAATCCGAGGTTATACCAAGCTTCAGCATAGTCAGGTCGAATAAGAACCGCTGTGTTTAAAAGCGAATCCGCTGTTGAAAGTCGCTTTTTCTTTAATTCATAAAGAGCGAAGTTATAGTAGCCCGGAGCGAATTGAGGAAACTTCTGAATGAGTTCTGTAAAGGTAATCTCAGCAAGACTATCCCTATGGGAGTCAACGAGTAGATTACTTTTAGCAAATAATAAATTGGGATTGATAGAATCGAGCCGAATGGCATTTTCAAAGTTATTCATAGCTTCGTCAAATTTTTTCTGTTTCTTGAGAATGAGACCATAGTTGAAAAAGTATTTCGCCTTAGGCACAGAATTTTTGATAGCCATCTCATACATCTTCTTTGCTTCTTTGAGAGAGTCTTGCTTTGAAAGGATGAGACCTAGATTGTAATAAGATGGACTGTTTGCAGAATTGAGTCGAAGGGTTTTATTGAAATAATATTTAGCGGAGTCGTATTGAGTTTCTTTAAGAAATAAGACGCCCATATTGTACCAAGCTTCGCTGTATGAGGGATCTCTCTTGATAACGTTGTGGTATATTTTTTTTGCCTTATCGAATTGATTGTTTTTTTGCTCAATCAAGGCGAGATTATAAATGGCTTTGTTCCATCGTTTGCTTGAGCTATGTGCTGTAATATAAGAGAAATGATTTTTGGCTTCTTCGTAAGTGCCTTTTTTGATGAGCAAAACACCTAAATTATAATGAGATGGAAGATAGTTACTGTCGATGGAGAGAATCTTTCTAAATAAGTTTTCTGCAACAGAATAGTTTTCTTTTCGCAAATAGTATAGCGCGAGATTTTGGGGGTAAATCAAAGTATTTGAATCGAGTTGAATGGCTTTTCTTAGAAGAACATCGACTTGATCAAGCTGGTTTTCTTTGGCTTTTAAAACAGCGATAAAATTGTATAAAGCAGCCGAAGGATTTGTTTTTAACAACTCTTGAGCTTCTGCGATTCGTTGATCAACTTGCCCTAGCCGATTGTATTTTTCAATGAGTTGTTGTGTCAAAGAATCTTGTTGAAATTCTTCATCTGCGTCAAATAGACTTGAGCCATTTTCACTTTCTTCAGAAGATGCAAATGCGTCAAAGTCGCTTTCTTCAGAAGATTGTGCAATGGGAAGATAAACGATGGAGGTTTCAAAAAAATCTTCAAGAAAACCAGATTTACTCAAAAGATTGCTTGCTAAAACCAATGTGAGAATAAAAAGGGGAAAGGTGTATTGAACGAAAAATTTAAACATATATTACCTCTTCGAGCTGTTGACGTAGCCCTTTTTGGTTGGCATTCTGTATCTCTATACCAGGTCGGGCATTTAATTCGAGTACTCGAGCTTTGTGGTCTTCTCCCACAATCCAGTCTTGCCCCATATATCCCAGCGGGAATATTTGAGCAACATTCTTTGCATCTTCGCAAAGCTGTTTCCAGTTGATCAATTCGGTACCAACAAGGGGGCTTTGAGTATCGGGGTGGTGGGTTATTGCTTGACCCTTATGTATTGCATGAGTGATTTTTCCACTGGCAATGTCGATTCCTGCACCAACACCTCCTGTGTGAAGATTGGCCTTGCCATCTGATTCAATGGTGGGAAGACGCAACATGGCTTGCATGATGTTTCCCTTAAATGTAATGACGCGAAAATCGGGCAATCCACCAGGAGTTAATGCCATTAGAAAATCCGGTGTTTTGATTCTTTCTTCCACCATTACTGAGTCGGGCTTAGAATCCATTGAGTAGACGCCAAATAAAATTTCGCGAGCGTGTCGATTGAGATCTTCTCTTGAATAACGCTTTCCTGAAGGGCTAACGTATTCAGCCCCTTCTTTGCTTAAAACGAGAATGCCTTTTCCGCCATAACCCCTAGCGGGTTTTATTACAAACTCATTTAAAGGATCAATTGCCGCATCAAATTTTTTAAGCGAAAAAAAATCACTGGCTGAAAAATAAAGACTGACATGAGGAATATTATGTTGTGCTAGTTTTTCTTTGCAAATAAGCTTATCATCAACCAATGGATAATACTTCCTCAAATTATGTCTCGAGATATATTCAATATTTCTGGCGTTAAGTCCCAAAACCTTCTTGATGTTACTTATGTATTCTTGAATAGGAATCATATAGAGCTTCTGCTAAAAATCAGTTTTCTAAAGCGCCAAAATTCGGAATAACGTATGCCCGTCCAACGGCCGAGATAAATAGAGATGGCTGCAACAACCAATAAGGTCTCTGGAAACGCCATGACCAAAAGCTGTAGAAAAGTTGAGAGCATTCCCAGATAGCAAAAGCTAACGACAATCAGAGTTTGTAGAAGTACAGAAAGAGCGTGCTTGAATCCACTCTCATCGGTGATGATCGAAAATCTCTCAATGGTAATTGCGGTAACAGCAATAGGGAAAAGCCCAGCCTCTTTTAATTCTCGAATATTAAAGTAAACGCCGAATGAGGTGATGCCCAACATCATTAAAATGACGAAGATGAGAATGATTGTTAGTCGAGGCGTATGCAGTAATTTTAAACCGTCTAATCCTTTGCGTAGTAAGGCACCAAAAAAAATAAGACTACTGAATGTGATCGCCCCCCAAACTAATCCTGTTTCTTGATAAGAGATCGCAATAAGAACGGGAAGGAATGTTCCGAAAGTATTTAGGCCAAACATATTCCTAAAAATGACTGTGATTAGGGCGCCGAAAGGAACCATGAGTAAAATTTTTAACAAAGTTCCTGAAACGCCTCCCGCTTGTAGATAGCTCCACCACTCTACCCATATTTTATCACTGTGATTTGTGGGGCTGATGAGCTTGGTACTTACATCATAGGAATAGTCAAAACGAATATTTGCTGTGCGTTTGATTAGATTCAAATCTCCTGTATAAAGTTTTAAATAACTGGATGGAACATAAAAGAGATGATGATTTAAAGGGCAGAAAGGAACCCATTGGCCTTCGATGTATACCTCAACCCATTGGTGAATTGTTTTTTTATTTCCTCGATTGAGAATGAGTCCACCGATAAGCCGCGCAGGAATACCATTGTGTCTCAGTAGAGCAACGGCGAGTCTGCTCTTTCCGTTACAACTAGCTTCTCTGAGTTTGAGAGTGACTAAGGCATCGGTCTCGCCAGAAAAATTATTCTTCTTGATGCTGTCTGCGGCAAAATGATAGATGGTTTGAACCAGGGTCTTTAAGTTATTTAAGGTGTCTAAGCGAAGCCGATGACTAAGTTGAGCAATTTCTGGCGAATCGCTTTGAACGAGTTCGGTCGCTTGTAGCCATTGAGAATTATTTTGATCTATTTTTTTTATTCGCCGAATAGGAAGATCAGAAGGGACTTGATAATGAACCTCTTT
>JBNKYI010000221.1:1990-4841 GCA_050300815.1 Fibrobacterales bacterium | reverse complement strand
GAGTGGAAGCAATACAAGGATCTTGATTACAAGAAAATTTATGACGCCATGGAAAAGCCGGCTTTCTTATTTGACGGTCGCAATATTTTAGATCATCAAGCGCTCTACAATCTTGGCTTTAATGTTTTTGCCATTGGCAAGCCTTCACTATCTCATATTGTTTAGGTGCAAAATTCATTTTTCGGCCTTCTCTAAAGAGGACAAAACTAAATTTTGTGGAAATTCCCGGGAAACATCTATGATCCGATTTCTACTTCTTCTCTTGTTCGCAACTCAATGGGCGATTGGCCAGTCTATAGACCAAGATCAGATTTCGGCGCTTCTCAAGGCGCAGGGGGCTGGTGAGGTCAATTTAGATGGAATCGATCAGTCATCTATTATTGAAATGAATCCTTTGCTTCGTCAAATGGTGTTGGATTCGCTGGTCGCCCGTCAAAAAATGCACATGGGCAAGGGGTTAGACAGCACGCTATTTCTGTTTCCTGATACGGTATTGGCGAGTCCGGCGGACTCTATGGGGGATTCTCTGGCACCAGTAGAGTCAAAGCGCTATATCCGCAAGATTTTTTCAGGAGAAAAAAATGGCTTGTTCGGTTCAGTTACGAGTAATGTAGGGGGCGATTATCCTCTCAAAGCAGGGGATGCGTTACAATTGGTGCTGTGGGGAGACGTCGAGAAAGTCTATGAGGTGCAAGTCAACAATCAGGGCAAGTTACTGATTGATGGAGCGGGCATGGTGGCCATCAATGGCTTGACGTTGAAAGGTGCTGAAACGCTTCTCAAGAAAAAGCTGAGCAAGGTTCACGCCAGTTTGCGCAGTGGCCGCACACAACTGGCTTTAGTTTTGCAAAATCTAAGCCCGGTTAAGATTTTTATTGCAGGAGAAGTGACTCAACCTGGCGGTTATGTTTTTCACGGAAATACTTCAGTTTTACTGGGTCTCTACTATGCTCAGGGTCCGACCGAATTCGGTTCGGTTCGCAAGATTTTAATCAATCGCAATGGCGATTCTTTATGGGTTGACCTCTATGACTTTCTTTTTAAGGGGCAACGAGCTGAAGGCTCTATACTGCTTGATGGCGACGTGGTGTATTTGCCGAGGGCCGAGCGCTTAGTCGAAGTCGATGGCGATGTGGGAAGACCGGGAATCTATGAACTCAAAGCAGAAGAAGGCGTTAAAGAGTTGCTTCGCTATGCCGGAGGAGTCAATCCTAGCGCCAGTGACAACCCAATGACTCTGCGTCGGTATTTTGCAAAGGGTAAGCTCGATATGATGAATCTCAAACCCGTGTCTTTTTATCTCGAAGAAGGAGAGACGTTTGAGTTTAAAGATGGCGATCAATTATTTGTCCCTAAATCAACAGAAGGAATGCAAAACATTGTCACAGTTTTTGGCGCTGTAAAATATCCAAATACTTATGAATTGCCTGCGAATGCCACCGTAAAGCAAGTGATTCAATTAGCGGGAGGGCCTGCTGAAGACGCTTACCTCGATCGGGTGCAGATCATTAGAAGAAGGGTTAGTGGCGATACCGAATTGCTTTCGTATTCACTTCTCGATACGAATACGACTCAACTCGAGCTGCAAGGAAGAGATACTCTTTTGGTATTTAGCCAAAAAGACTTTTATCAGCCCGATAGTGTAGAGGTCACAGGGGCCGTTAAAAAACCGGGTACTTATCCCTATTATCAAAACATGACGGTGAAAGACTTGATTTTAATTGCCGGAGGGAACTTGCCTTATGCTCAAGCGGGAGCTTTGCGTCTAGAAAGGCTTCCTCTCGATGGAGATGCGGTAGAAATTTTTAAACTCGAATCAAATGCAGAATACACCAGCGGAGATGTAAACTTAATGCTTAAGCCCCGCGACCGACTTGTTTTGCTCGTTGATCCCCAATTTAAAACGCAAGAAGTGATTCACGTTCGCGGATCTTTTATTCAACCCGGCGATTACAGTTTGAAAGAATCCGGAGAATCGCTACAATCTTTTATGCGCAGAGTGGGTTTTGTCACTGATGTAGCTTATCTAGGAGGGGCGCGTTTTTATCGCTACCCGGGAGATCACGACATCTTGGCAGTTAAAGAAAAAGAAGAGAGAGAACAATTGGCACTCGATTTTGTCGCTGCGTTGCGGGGCGATGAAGAGCATAACATTCGCTTAAAAGGCGGGGATAGTATTTTTGTTCCCGACCGCAAAGTTTGGGTGAAGGTTAGAGGCGAAGTGGGATCTCCCACTAACGTTTTGTTTAGACCCGGAGAAGACATCTACTATTACATTTCGCGAGCAGGGGGATTCACTCCCCATTCTGACGAAAACCGCATTATTATTACCTACGCAAATGGCGCAAAAATGGCGACTGATAACGGTTATGAATCCCCCGATCCCGGGGCAGAAATCTTTGTGCCTAAAGTTCCGATCTCACCTCCCACCAACTGGTTGGGGGTAACTCAAGCCGTTGCGAGCATCTTTTCTGCTGTTTTGCTGCCGATCATTTTATTGGAGCTTAAAAAGTAATGAATCTTTGGGTCATCGCTGGCACCCGTCCCGAATATCTCAAATTGGCCCCTGTTTTGCAAGCGTTGGCCGCTGAAGGCGTTCTTTGGCAAGGAATTTTTACAGGGCAACATCCCGACTTGTGGCCCGAGGATTCGACGAGAGCTCGCTGGCTTTCTCTTAAGCTGAAGCTGGGTTCTCCCTTAGATATCTCAGCAGAAATAACTCAGCAACTGCAAAGTCTTTTCAAAAGCAATGACTTGCCTAAGCCTCAAGGAATATTGGTGCAAGGAGATACTTTGAGCGCCGATTTGGGGGCGAACTTTGCCTTTTGGAATAAAATACCCCTTATCCATC
>JBNKYI010000221.1:0-1980 GCA_050300815.1 Fibrobacterales bacterium | reverse complement strand
CTTGAGGCGGGCATGCGCTCGGGAAATCCATTAGACCCCTGGCCAGAAGAGATCTTGCGCAAAAGAATTGCGTTGGTGGCCGATTTGCATCTGTGCCCCGATTCTTGGGCTTGCCAAAATCTTATGAACGAAGGCGTCTCTGCACAAAAAATAAAAGTGGTGGGCAACTCTTTAAGAGATCACTTTTTTGATCAGCTTTCAAGCATGCGGCCTTTTCCCGCTAAAAAAGATCAGCTTCTCGTCACCTTACATCGGCGTCGCCCTCAAAGAGACAGAGGGGTGGAGCAAGTGTTTCAAATACTAAAGGATTTTGGGTCATTGCATCCCGAGTTGAAAATCAAATACATCAATCACCCCAATGGAACGCTAAAAAACTGGGAAGAGGCAAATCATCCTCAATTTGAGGCATTGCCTCCGCTGAAGTACACGGATTTGTTGCAAGAGCTTCTCTGCAGCCGTGGAGTGGTGACCGACAGTGGGGGATTGCAAGAAGAAGCCCGTTGGGCGGGGTTACAGGTTGCCCTTGTTCGGGGCGAAACAGAGTGGAAAGAAGGATTGGTGCAAGAACGCGTTTTCTTGACGGGAAATTCAGGAGAGCACCTCTTGAGCACGCTAAAAAAAATGAGAGCGGAGAAAAGTGGGGAAATCGAAATTCCAGAACCTTATTCGCCAAAAATTGCTCAAACAATCGCTAAGTTTTTAAGGAATTTATCCTAGGAGTCATTCTTGAAAGTTCTTGTTACGGGTGCCGCTGGCCAATTGGGATGTGAATTAAAAAAACGGTCTGCCGACTGGACTTATACAGATATTGATCAAGTTAATATTGTAAGCGGCGAAGGGCTTAAAAACTTTGAAGATGTTCAGTTCGTTATCAATTGTTCTGCTTATACCGCAGTGGATAAAGCAGAAAGTGATTTAGAAACCTGCCGCGCGGTCAACGCTTTAGGGCCCCAAGTTTTGGCTCAGTTTTGCGATAAAATAGGAGCTCGACTCATTCAAATTTCGACGGATTTTGTTTTTGACGGACAAAAGTCATCTCCCTACCTTGAGATCGATGCGAAGGCGCCTCTTTCAGTTTATGGATTAACAAAATCTGAAGGCGAAGACCTGAGCTTAATGAGTGGAAACAATTTGGTGATTCGCACCTCTTGGCTTTATAACCGAACGGGGGCGAACTTTGTCAATACAATGATCAGACTGGGCAAAGAAAAACCTGAATTGCGCATTATCGCTGACCAGATAGGAACACCGACTTTTGCTGGTGATTTGGCTGCACTGATTGTTGACATTGTCGACAATCGGTCAGATATTGCGGCAGGCGTTTATCATTTTTCAAATGAAGGTGTCGCTTCTTGGTATGACTTCGCTCAAGAAATTCTTGATCAAGTAGGGATTAAAACACCCGTGCATCCTATAGGCACTCAAGACTATCCAACGCCTGCGCGACGCCCCACGTTTTCAGTGATGTCAAAAGAAAAAATTCGGTCTATTATGGGAAATCGTCCCTATTTTAGACACTGGAAAAAGGCGCTTTCAGAGTGTTTAAATGAAAAGTAGTTACCTCTTAATTTTACTCCTTAGTATTATCGTTAATGCTAGGAATAATTCACTAGATCCATTTAAGACTTTAAATGATCCTAAAGGATCTAAACTCTTAATAGAGTCACATAAACAAACTGTCGATCACGAACACCTAGATTTAGAAATGTGTGACTATAACGTAATAACGAGTTCAAACTCTTGTGAGTTGGGAAGTTTGATTTGGAAGGATTCTGCTGGGGGATTGTTAAATGTTCAACCCATCTTTTCTTTAGAATATCTGCTACTAAATACTGATGAAAAACAAACCGACTATGGGATTGTCAGTGAATCAGAAGGCGTAAATGTTTTTCGTTATAGCTTTGGCCTAAGATCATTGGCACAAAAAAGCTTTGCCAGTCTATGGATGGAAGCGAGAGTTTATAGTGAAAATCAAGAGAC
>JBNKYI010000220.1:0-4868 GCA_050300815.1 Fibrobacterales bacterium | reverse complement strand
GCACCGATCACAACTCAGGGCATCATATACATCGGCAATCGCACAGATGCGACCATACAAATGAATATTTTCTCCTTTGAGCCCGTAGGGATATCCCGTGCCATTGTATTTTTCTTGATGAGTTTCGGCCATAATTGCCGCCGCCTGTAGAATTTTGCGAGGAGACTTTTTGAGAAACTCTGCGCCGATCGCCGCATGGGTTTTCATCACCTCAAATTCTTCGACCGTCAAACGAGCGGGTTTGTTGAGAATCGCGTCAGGTATCGCCACTTTGCCGATATCGTGCAGAGGAGCGGAAAGGCGAACGAGCTCGCATTCTTCTTCACTCAAATTCATTGCTTTAGCCAAGACAAACGAATACTCACCCACTCTTTTTACGTGGTTGCCTGTTTCGCGAGAACGAGACTCACCGACCTCGCCCAAAATGTGTACGAGATCGCGCTGAGTCTGCTCAATCTCTTCGTACAAAATGGCCGATTCTAAAGATTTTCCAGAATAGATTGCCGTCATTTTAAGGCGCTCTACATCTTGATTTGAAAAAGAACGAGCCGAAGTCATTTTATTAATGGCTTGATATACCCCCATCACCTCACCCTCAGAGTTGAATATGGGCACCACCAAAATCGAAGAGGTCGTATAACCCGTTTGGCGATCCACCTCGCTGTTAAAGCGATCATCCCCATAAGGATCATTGATGATAATGGGTTTTTGACTTGAGTAACACTCGCCGGCTATTCCCCGATTCAAAGGCATCCGAATAGGCTCTATTCCGTGGGCGACCTTTGTCCACAATTCCTTATTCACCTGATCGACTAACCACAAGGTGCAGCGATCAGAAACCACAAGCTCCTTCCCGAGATCCGCCATTAAAACGAGCAAGAGTTCGAGATCTTTTTCTTCTGCGATTCTCGAAGAATATTCGAAAAGCAGTTGAACGAGAATCTCAAAGCTCGGTTCTTCTTTAAGGGCGGGTTCTGTGGATTCGCTCATTAGGTTCCTGAAATGACAATGATCTCTAAATTATAGTAACAGTTATTTTACTTGTTAAAGTGCTCGCGAATCCGCTTTAAGGCCTCAATGACATTTTCGCGCAAAGCAAAAGCAGAAATTCTAAAATAACCTTCTCCCGAGCGGCCAAAACCCGCCCCTGGAGTTCCCACCACCTGACACTGATTTAACAGCTCATCGAAGAGCTCCCACGAGCCCATGCCGTTGGGTGTTTTTAACCAGATATAAGGAGCATTCTCGCCACCATAAACTTCAAAACCCGCCTCAGCTAAACTCGAGCGAATCAACTCGGCATTTTCCATGTAATAGGCTACAAGTTCATCAATTTCCTTTTTTCCCTCGGCGAGAAACGCCATTTCAGCTCCCTTTTGCACGGGATAAGATACGCCGTTAAACTTAGTGCAATGGCGACGATTCCAAAGGGCGTGTAAAGAAACCTCTTCTCCCTTGTCGTTCTTGCCTTTCAGTTCTTTGGGAACGATGGTAAAGGCACAACGGGTTCCAGTAAAACCCGCATCTTTAGAGAGAGAACGGAATTCAATGGCCACTTCACGAGCGCCGGGAATTTCGAAAATTGAACGGGGAAGTTCGGGATCTTGGATAAATGCCACATAAGCCGCATCAAAGAGTAAAATAGCGTCATTTGCTTTAGCCCATGTCACCCACTCTTCGAGTTGAGGGCGAGTCAGCACCGTACCTGTAGGGTTGTTAGGCGAACAGAGATAGACAACATCCACATTTTCTGTCGGTTTTGGGGGATTGAATTGATTTTCGGCAATAGAATCTAAATAAACAAAGCCCTCATAGCGCCCCTCTTTGTTTACTCCTGAACGTCCTGCCATGACATTGGTGTCTACATATACGGGATAAACGGGATCAGTAATCGCAATTTTTGCATCAGCAGCAAAAATTTCTTGAATATTTCCCGAATCACATTTAGAACCATCTGAGACAAAGACTTCATCGGCACTGATTTCAGCGCCTTTGGCCTTGTAGTCATTGGCAATCGCTTCGCGCAAAAAAGCATACCCTTGCTCTGGACCATACCCTTTAAAACCTCCGAGGGTCCCTAGTTCATCAATCGCTTCGTGCATGGCTTTGCGAATGCTCTCGGGCAAAGGAAGCACAACGTCTCCTATTCCCATGCGAATGATGGGACGACCACTGTGTGAAGCCGAAAAAGTATTTACGCGACGAGCGATTTCAGGAAACAAGTATCCAGCGGCAAGTTTACCGTAATTTGAATTGATTTTAGCCATAAAATGTCTCAACTAAAGAGGGTAGAGGTGTTTAAATTTTTGGCCAATATAGCAATATTTCACTGGGACTAAAGATTTCCAAACTGGCCTATTCCAATTTTTAGCACCAATCAATTAGGCCAGTTTTTTGTGGGCGAAGTTCGAAATAAAAAACCCCCGCAGAAGAAATCAGCGGGGGCCAAAACAGGTCTATTCTTTTAGCAATTTTTATTGAGGAGCTCTGCGATAAGGCAAACGCACGGTTTGAATGGTTCGGTTGGGTTGCGAATTATCGCTCACCACATTACCGCCCACATTTCCCCCTTCCCAAACCTGGGTTTTTTCAGGGTATTCGAGAATATCGTAGGTCACAATATAGACCCCATTACCTAAAAGACGTCCATCAGAAGCGATTGGATAAAGTCCCACATTCACTGCAACATCAGGGTTGAGCACTTCGGGAATGCCATCTCCATCCGTATCAGTAACTACCCCGCCCTGTAGCAAAGAACGCAGGGTATCCAGAGCCCCCTTAGAGACATATTGAGAGTATTGGCGAATAAATTGCCCCGCCTGATCGTAAACAAACATGTTCAATCGAAAAGACCCACTGATTACAAATTGAAAATCAAAGCAGGTATTTCTCAACCCATTCACCTTACAGTTAAGCACTGGGCTCGAATGGGTTGAAGAATTAGAAACAATACCCGGAGCCGCCGGATTACCAATCATACCCCAATTCCCACTATTGCCCGAGATCGCTCCTTCAACATTGGCTCGTCCATAAGCGAGCACACTGTCTCCTGGTTGCAAAAACTGAGTAGGAATCAACGTAATTTCGGCCCCTCGATTAATGGGAACCTCTTGGCCAATATTCAAGGTCGTTGAACCTGGAGGCGAATTACCCGCGTCGGGACCATAAAGGGCATCAGTCACTGCCGGAGAGGTCGGATCAAGGGGTAAGGGACTGACACTCACTGGAATTTCAACTTCTACAGGGTCATTAACCCCCACCTCAAACTTAAATTCGACCACCTTGTTGATTACAGCATTTACGGTCTGACCGTTTACGCCTACAATAGGCACTTCTGCACTGGGGTTAAAGCTGATTGAATCCCCTTGGTTGGGGCGATTGCCCGATACCGTAATTACGTAGGGAATTCCCAAACGCGCGCTGGTGGAATCTGTAGACAAAGCAATGCTCGTTACTACCGGAGTGGGTAAAGCAGCGCCTGATGCATCAAGTCGTGTGAAAAGATTGGGCACTCCTCCCGTATTAATCGCAGCAAGCGTCTGTTCGGTTAGAGCCACCTGAGAATAAACCACAAAAGAATTGTAATCTCCTGATTTAGTCACCGCTTTCGTAATCGTCGGGGGAAGAAGATTTGAAATACCCACATCATTCAGCGTTGTCGTAATAATCAAGTTCGAGCCATTGCTCTGTCTATCTGCATAAAAGAATTTGAGAGTATGCTCTGTGTGCTGCTCCCAACCATAAACTGCCGCAAGCCCGTCCATCACTAAGGTTTGAGGGCCAGGCAAATGCACCCCGCCAATATCCGCAACTAGACTGCCATCAATAAAAATCCACATGTCATCGTCACCTGAAAAAGTAAAGACCTCTCCGCCGTGATAGGCAAAAGGAATCTCACCTTCGATCGTATAACCGTAATTGTGAGCGCTGGGATCTGTTACATCAAAACCGATGCCGGTGGACATTTGCTCACACTTCGTCGCATTACTGGATTCGCGCCCCACACCACACCACACGCTATAGGCTTGTTTGCCAAAATTTGGAACCTCATTACTGCCGTGGTATTTGTCTAGAGGAAAATAAGAATTCGATGATATTTGATAGGTCTTCGAAAGACCATTGTCTCGAATCAAATCAAGGATCATCACATCTTTGACCGTCGTATTCACCCCTCCCACATCATTAAACCACTGGTCAAATAGAGTGTTGTCACAGGCTTGAGCCGCCTTAACGGGTTTGCCGTTGGCATCTAATGTGGGAAGAACCATGCCCATGGTAACAAGAACCGGCTGATCCCAAACAAAACCACTGCTGCTGCCATCGTCGTTAAACTCAACTAAAAAACCCCGTTGTTTGTTAGAGCGTTCGCCAAAACGCAGGGGCATATCGGCAACATAGGTATTCAGCAAGGCTTGTGCTCGAGTAGAAATAGCAAGATCCGTAGAGGCTGCCGCCCCTTGTAGATAATCTCTGTTGGTTTTGGCGGTGTTTCCGCAACCGTGATTGTTAGCTGCATCGTTTAAATCAGCGAAGTTTTCAAAATCGGAATGTTTAGGGAATCCCAAAAAACCATCCCAAAGGTTAAAATCTCGAATGGTAACGTCAACGCAGACGACTGATTTATCAATGGCCCCTTGTTGGCAACGTTCCAAATCCGTCTGAGCAAAGACGGGCAGGGCAAGTCCTAAAAGAGCCATGGACCAAAATTTCTTCATAAACAAACCTTCATTTAACGGTGTTTACCCAAAGTTATATCTCTACTTTTTTAAAACAAAACAAATCCTTATGCCAATGCATTTTGAAGATCTGATTTGTTCTAATACTGTTCTCCGCGATGAACATATATTTTTTTCAAACAAGTAGATAGA
>JBNKYI010000219.1:0-4892 GCA_050300815.1 Fibrobacterales bacterium | reverse complement strand
CCGTTAACCCTCGATGCCCGACCCAACGATAGGGATGCGAATGAAAATCTACGCTTTCTTGAGATTTGGTTTGGATTTTTTCATAACCATAGTTGAATAATTTTTCGGCAAACTCAAGAATCATATAAGAACTTTCAATCTGTAGAGGTCAGGCTTTTTGAATCTAGGAAAATAGATTTTGAAGAACAATTTTCTTTTGCCAGTCGGGAAAGTTATTTAAGTGTTTAATGAAACTTTGAGTAAAAGGAACGCAGATCAGATAATCACCCGTAGTGAATTGAGCTTTTAGGGCATAGCTGTGTAAAAGATGGTGGTCACTTTGGAGTTCGTCACGGTCGGTATCTGTCAGTTCATCAGAGATTTGTTTAAGATAAAACCTTCCTTGATGGTGATAAATTTTGTCTCCGATGATAGGGTGCCCTAGGTGAGCGAGAGAAGCGCGAATCTGGTGTTTTCTTCCGGTTAAGAGACGGGCGAGTACGAGGCTTTTGTTAGACTGTCGACAGTAGTCTATCGGGTAAAACTCTGTAGTGCAGAGTTTACCTGAGGAGTTTGCAAACATCTGGGTGCGAATGGGACTTTGAGAGCTCTCTTTGAGGTAAAGAGAGCAAGGGCCTTTTTGTTGAAAGTGACCTTCGACAATGGCGAGGTAGATTTTGTCGAGCAAACAATCTTTTAAATGATTTTGCCAGTACTTTGCGGTTTCATGAGATTTGGCAAAAACAACCATGCCTGAGGTTTCGGCATCAATGCGATGCAGAGGATAAAAGTTTTCGCCGTATTGGTCTCTAACTTGTTGTACAAATGAACTAACTAGAATTCGACGGGTTCTTTGCATGGGTAAAGGGGCGGGTTTGGCAATAACGGCAAAGAGGTCATCTTCGAAGACAATAAATAGATTTCGTGGAACTTCAGGCTCTTCAAAGTCGAGAATGTGATAAGTGACCTTGTCTCCACTTTGTAGTGTAGAGTGGGCCGAGGCCGGTGTGTGGTTGATTTCTAATCGCCCTGCCAAAATTTTATCCATCCACACATCTTTAGAATGATAAGAAAAACGTCGCTCTAAATAATCAATTAGAGCGACGTTTTTAGTTCCTTTAGGCAGAGTAGAGGTAAACGAAGTGTTAACCTTGGGCATCAACCCTCAAGCATTTTTTGAATTGCAATGCGCAGATCTTCTTGTTCACTCTCTACGCTTTTATAACGGATGTATTTGCCGTCTTTGTCGACGAGAATCACCAAGGGAACAGTTCCGACCCCATAAAGTCGGGTGAATTTTCTTTCGATATCTTGAAAGGTCGGAAAGCGGACGCGTTGGTTTTCCATAAAAGTGAGAATGTCGGGTTTTGAATTCATAAAAGTTGCCACGGCAATGACGTTGAGACCTTTTTCGAGAAAGGAATCAACGAGTAGGTCTATTTTGGGATAAGTGCGCATGCAATGGGGACACTTCGCTGAGAAGTAAAAAATGACGGTGGGTTTACCTGCAAATTGCGCCAGACTGAGTGAGGGATCGGTGACGCCATCAAGGGGCACAGAAAAATCAAACTTCGCGAATTCAGCTCCATCTTTTTCAAAAGAGGGGGCCGGGGGAAGCAACATCTGCGCTTGAATTCCTGAGAAAGAGAGAAGAACGACAGAAAGTAAGAAACTCAATTTTTTCATAGGGCAATCCCGGTTGAAATTTTGCCCCAAAAAATACAATGCCCAAGGGCGCTTGGCAAAGGATTCGCCTCGCAAAAGTGTGAATAGAACGGATTTTTTAGGGTTTGAGACGTCTGGGGAGGCGGGGAAAGGGAATGGTCTCACGGACGTGGGGAAGTTGACAGATCCAAGCCACAGTGCGTTCGATTCCCAAACCGAATCCCGCATGGGGAACACTGCCGTATTTTCTAAGATCCATGTACCAGTTAAAGGCTTCAGGGTCAATTTGGTGTGTTTCTAAAGCTTGGTTTAAAATCTCAATGCTCTCTTCGCGTTGACCTCCACCAACAATCTCGCCATAACCCTCAGGCGCTAGAATATCCATACTTAGGCTGAGCTCATTGTTTTCGCTATCGGTTTTCATGTAGAAGGCTTTGCATTTTTTAGGATAGCGATGCACAATAACGGGTCGGTCAAATTGCGAGGCAATAAGGGTTTCGTGCCCTCCACCAAAGTCTTCTCCCCACTCAAATTCTTCGCCCGCTTCGTGTAAAATTTTAACTGCATCAGAGTAGTGCAGTCGCACAAAGGGTTGTAATGCCTTTTTTAGAGGTTCTTGATCGCGCTCTAAAAATTGAAGTTGGGATTGACATTTGTCGAGCACATCAGCGAGCACTTTATGAATAAGCCCTTCAGCCAACTCCATGTCTCCATTTAAATCCATCCAAGCCACTTCGGGTTCAACCATCCAAAATTCGGTTAGATGTCTTCGGGTATTACTGTTTTCAGCTCTGAAGGTGGGGCCAAAACAATAAGCTTTGCCAACGGCTGCCGCCGCAGCTTCCATATAAAGTTGCCCACTTTGACTGAGATAGGCATTTTCACCGAAATATTCGGTACTAAAAAGTGTTGAACTGCCCTCGCATTCGTTGCCTGTAAAGATAGGAGCGTCAACCAAAGTGAAATCGAGATTGTCAAAATAGTCTCGCACAGATCGAATGATTTGGTGTCTGACCTTCAAAATGGCTTGTTGTCTGGGGCTGCGCAACCAGAGGTGGCGAAGATCCATTAGAAAGTCGGTGCCGTGTTCTTTAGGAGTGATGGGATATCCATTTGCAGCGTGGTAAACTTCAATATCTTCACCGATGATTTCGACTTTAGAGTGCGCGCGTTCGTTGGCCTGTACGGTGCCTCTAATAATGACGGATGATTCTTGAGTGATATGCTTAGACTTCTCAAAGACGGATTCGCCGACATCATTGATGGCGAAGATGACTTGCACGAATCCCGAGCCATCTCTAAAAGTTAAAAAGCGAATTTTACCGCTGCCCCTACTGCCCCATAGCCAACCTTTGAGTTCCACTTTTTGATTGATGTATTGTGAAAGATTTGATACCTGCATGGGGGGCTCCTATTCGTGAACAGAAAGAATTTTAGCAAATGCTTTTTAGAAACTGAAGGCGTGTAAGAAAAGAGGTTTGGTGGATTTTTCTATCGGGCTTCTTTTAGTGTGAGACTCTCTTGCAGTCGGCGAAGTTTGAGGTAGCTCTGTAAATGAAATCCTCCGAAAAGAAATTCGCATCCTGCAATAAAAGGAAAAAGGTTTTCAGTGGAACCCTGCTGGTAATTGAGTAGGGCAGTGAAGATGATGAAAGATTGAGCCAGCCAAAAATAAAAACCCATTTTAATTTCTGCTTTTTGACCAAAAATCAATAAACGAGCGAAACCCAAACCTAAGGGAAGGCGAACCATCTGAGGATGATCAAGAGGGTTAGGGAGAGAAGCAAAACAGGTTTTATGTAATTTATTCAATTGGTTAGGGTCTATGTTGAAGACTCTTCCCTTGCCCAACAGATAATAGCGCAAGTCGAATTGATAGGTTAAAAAATTTTCGATAACGGCTCCAAAAATGAACCCGAAAAGACTGCCTGGCCCGAGAATGAGAAAGAAAATATCCACTAGAACTCCAGCAACAATCCCCCTCTTAAGAAGAGGCGAGGAGAGTGATGCCCTTGAAGGTAGTTGTGAGTGCCAGCCATTAAGATAAGACTTGAACGATCGCCGAGTCGCATATCGATTCCTCCTCCTAAGCGGTAGAAAAAGGAAGAATCTTCACCGAGTTGATAGCCCCAACTTCCCTGTACAATGGGGAGAATAAGACTGCCAATAGGAAGGCGAACAAAAAGATGAGTCATAAGAGGGAAAGACTTACCAACCCCAATTTGTTGATATCCGGCTCCTATTCCGAGCAATACCATTTGATCCCAGCCGTAGTAAGCGTTGAGGGTAAAATCAAAGTGAAAATCGTCGCCGAGATCTTCGCTTTCATATCGATCAGGGTCTAACAATTTGAAGCTTCCGGCCTCAGCGGTGATAATTGACGTGCTGTGACAAAGACTTGCTAAAAATAAAAGAAGAGTAACACAGGATTTATTCATCTCGTTCGATCCTTTCCCAACCTCCACCTTGATCGGGTTTGAGTGCCTTAAAAAAGCCAATAAGTAAGGCGTAATTCATAGCGACAAAGTAAAAAGGCAAAGATCCCAGAGTGATTTTCTTTCCCTTTTTATCTAAGTGATAGCCAAATATTGCCAGTGCGTAGAATAAACTCTGCAAGGTGAACAGAGTGATGTAAATCGGATGATTTTCGATAATAAGTAGGTTAGAGATCCAGCACAAGATCATTAGATGAGGGCTGAACCAACGCAGTAATTTGTGAGAGAAAAAAGAGTAGGCGACTAAGGGACGTCTGGGGTTGAGAAGGTTGAGGTAGATCCGCAGATAGTTGAAATTGGCTTGAGATATTCGCAATTTGCGATGGAATTCGCCCATTGAGGCTTTGCTGGTTGATTCTGTGCCAATGGCTTGCTTCAAATAAGTGCACCGGTGCCCCTTCATTAAGGCATGCACAGAAATGTAGAAGTCATCTGTAACTCTTCGGTTTTCGGGAATGGGAGCGTAAAGTTGGGGTCGAATAGCGTAGATCGCTCCGTTAACCCCCATAAGGATGTTGAGTTGACCTTCGAGCTCTTTGATTTTTGACTCGACTAGCCAATAAATAGATTCCCCTTCGCCAAGGGTGGTTTTTCCTGTGTCATTTAAGATCAGTCTACCGCTTACACAACCCATTTTGGGGTCGCTAAAGGGCAAGCTCAAAACCTTGAGGGCATTGGGTAAAAAGAAAGTATTGGCGTCGCAAAATACTAAAATTTCTCCGGTGGCTCTAGATTTCAAGTCATTGAGAACGG
>JBNKYI010000218.1:0-4907 GCA_050300815.1 Fibrobacterales bacterium | reverse complement strand
TACTGCGTGAGCGCCCTTGGCCGCTTCATAGGGGTCTTCTGCAAACGTCACTCGGTCGAGCACATCGGCGAGATCCTTCTTCGCATTCGAAATCGCTTTAGGATCTGAAACAACAACATTTGCTCGCTCTTCGAGAAGTTCGCGCACCACTGTCGCCGCAGGAGATTCACGAGTATCTCCCGTATCGGCCTTAAAGGCAAATCCCAAAACCGCAATTTTTTTATCGGCAATGGTGTTAAACATTTTGTTTAACATGCCTCTCACAAAGCGACGCTCTTGCCATTCATTTAAATTCACCACCGATTCCCAATAATCAGCAACCTCTTGCAAACCGTAATACTGACAAAGATAAACCAAATTCAGAATGTCTTTTTTAAAGCACGACCCGCCAAAACCCACCGAAGCTTTTAAAAATTTTGAACCGATGCGACTATCTTTGCCGATCGCATTTGCCACCTCTTCGACATCGGCATCCGTCAGTTCGCAAAGCGCAGATATTGAATTGATTGAAGAAACCCGCTGAGCCAAAAACGCATTTGCCGTTAGTTTCGTCAACTCTGAGCTCCAAACATTCGTCTCTAAAATGCGATCGCGGGGCACCCAGTTGGCGTAAACATCGACCAGTTGTTGGCGGGCAGAGCGGCCTTTTTCTGTTTCATGCGAACCAATCAAAACGCGATCGGGATTTTGCAAATCTGTAATTGCCGTGCCTTCGGCCAAAAACTCGGGATTCGAAAGGATGTCAAAATGCAACCCTTTGTCATTACTCGAAAGAATGCGGTCTAGGGCCTCAGCAGTGCGAACGGGCAAGGTGCTCTTTTCAACGACAATCTTATTGCTGTTAGAATACTTCACAATTGAGCGAGCGGTTTTTTCGAGATATTGCAGGTCAGAGGCTTTGCCTGCGCCTTGACCAAAGGTTTTAGTAGGAGTATTCACCGACACGAAAATGATATCCGCTTCATCAATGGATTTCTCAAGATCTGTTGTAAAAAACAGATTTTTTCCGCGAATGGGAAAAACAACATCTTCAAGACCGGGTTCATAGATAGGAAGTTTTTCTGATTGCCATGCACTGATGCGCTCTTGGTTAATATCAACCAATGTCACTTTATATTGGGGGCAACGCTGCGCAATGACCGCCATTGTGGGTCCACCGACATAACCCGCACCAATACACAAAATATTCTTTTCAAAATTCATAGAGGCTCCAATCAGATTTGGCTTCGAATTTAATAATATTCCTCCTGTCGTCCATTGAATAATGCGGGCCAAATCTTACAGTAGACCAAAATTATCATGCATTTCTACCATCGAACCCTATACCTAACTCTGCTTTTGTTTCTCAACAGCTTCGCTCAAGACTCCTTGACCTTTGCAGGGTCTATTAGAAATTCACTAAATTGGGGAACTTCCTTTTCGAAATTGAGTTTCAAAGACACCGTCGAAAAATATGATGGCAATTGGCGCGCCCTTAGAAGCGATCCCGAAGACCTGAGAAGTTGGCGGGCCAATCCTTCTCTCTTAACTTTTGATTTTAAAGTAGAGATGTACAACTTTTACCTTACGGGTGAGTTGCCTATCCACAAAGATTTTGAGGCTCAATATCAAAATTCCCATTGGGGAAACCTGCCGACAGGCCTCAATGAAGTCGATTTTAACCTACCAGAAAAATCACTGATTGGATACCACTACGCTTTAGGAGAAGTCAAGTTTGGGCGATTTCAGAAAACCTTTGGCCCTTCTCCCGAACGTGGAGTTTCTCTTTCTTCAACCCATGCTAGAGATGCAATAAATAGCTTTTGGGATTTTGGCCAATTTCACGCCGAGATCTATTTTGCCGCACTCAACCCTTGGTTAACCAACTCAAAAGACACTAGCTTAAGCGAAGTCTATCAACAATCCAACAACGTTCCAAAATCTCAACGCAAACGCATCTATGACACCCCAGCAAAAAACCTTATGGTTCATCAACTGGGTTGGCATCACCCCCAATTTCACTTGAATTTAACAGAATATGCCATTATTGGAGGACGAGTTCCTGGCCTTAAAGAATACAGCCCTTTTACCGCTTGGCACAACAATTACGGCAATGGATACACCAATAGCAGCCTCGCTTTAGATTTCGAATGGAGGCCGTCTTGGGGTTCTGCTTATTTTGAGATCAATTTAGACGATATCAACGCCGGTTATACCGGAGGAGAAGGCGGTACAGAAAGACCCACCACTCTGGCCTATTTACTTGGGGTAAAACATTTGATTCAGCTAGAAAATATAACCTTTGAAAATCGACTCGAATGGGTCTATGTCGATCCTTCTTTTGGTCTACACGATTTACCCTTATTACAAGCTACCGATCGGCAGGTCTTAACAAGCTCATATAGAGACCGTTCTAAGCCTAACTATGCCGATCATTATATCATTGATACACCTTTAGGTTACTACCGTGGACCCGATGTGGTTGATTTATGGTGGAACTTTAAAATGACGAGCCCCCTCTTTGAATTTTCTAGCCAAATGGGATGGTTGCGCAAAGGCCAAAACACCCCTTACACTCTTTACAACCTGAGATATCGAAGCGATACCGCTCCTTCTGGAACACTTCTGCAGGAAGGCCTAGCACAACAAAAATTCACCTGGAAATTTACGAACGAGATTTCGACATCTATTGGTTATTACTTGCGCTTTGGTGATTTAGGAACTCGTTTCTCTCCTCAATTTGAAATTGCCTATATTTATCACCTCTGAAAGGTGCCCTATGAATCCCCTTGTCATCGAAGCTCTCAAGCAAATTTCTCTGCCTCTGATCAAAAAAAGCCCCGTCGATCTCAACTATGTTCGCAGAGCGGATTTTGAAGATGGCATCGTTAAATTACAAATCGAACTTAGAGCCCCACACATTCAGCACAGCGACTCCATCAAAGCATTAATTCTTGAAAAATGTTCTGAAATTCCTGGGGCTAAATCGGTTTTGATCGATATTGCCAACGCACAGCCCACTCCCAAAAGTCAAACTAAGACCGAAAACTCTCAGGCGAGCAACGCCTTAGAGGGCATTCGCTTTGTGCTCGGTGTGGCCTCGGGAAAAGGAGGAGTCGGCAAGTCAACCGTCACCGCCAACTTGGCCACGGCTTTGTCTCTGGCTGGAAAAAAAGTAGGCGTGCTCGATGCCGATATCTACGGCCCTAGTATGAGCATGATGTTCAATGTGCAGCAAGCGCCTCAAATCAACGAAGACAAAACTGTTTATCCCGTTGTCGTTCACGGAGGAATCAAAGTGATTTCGATGGCCATGTTTGCCGAATCCGACAAAGCCGTTATTTGGCGAGGTCCGATGGCTTCGCAAATGATTCAAAACTTTCTGACTCGGGTTCATTGGGGAGAGCTCGATGTCCTTTTAATTGATTTTCCTCCAGGCACGGGTGACATCCAATTGACGCTAACTCAAAATTGCCCCCTTTCAGGAGCGGTTATCGTGACAACCCCTCAAAACGTCAGCGTTATCGACGCCCGCAAGGGGCTACAAATGTTTGAAACCGTTTCTGTTCCCGTTGTGGGTGTGCTCGAAAACATGAGTTACTTCACGGCACCCGATGGCTCAAAGCACCATATCTTTCGCAGCGGAGGCGGCGAACGCATCGCCCGCAGTTTAGGGCTTCCCTACCTCGGAGAAATGCCCTTAGATCCCGCAGTCGCTGAAGGAGGTGACCTCGGCACCCCAATCACCTTAGCCAATCCCAATGGCTTATCAGGTCGACGTTTTCAAGAAATCGCCCACGCCGTTTGGGAAAACTTAGAGCTCCTCAAAAGTAAAGAGGGGGGGCTGCTCAATTACGAATTCACTTGGGAAGAACTAGAGGTAGAATCTTAATGGAACTCAAACAGCAAATTCCCGTAGATATCAGTCGCAACAAACGCGATGAAATCATTATCACTTGGTCTGATGGCAAGACCCAGTTTTATCCCGTTCGAGAATTGCGACTTCAGTGCCCTTGCGCTGAATGCGTCGATGAATTTACGGGCAAGCCTTTACTCAAACCCGAAACCGTTCCATTAACGGTTCGCCCCGAAAAGTTGAAAAGCGTCGGGCGCTATGCCATGGTAATTGAATGGTCAGATCGTCATAAAAGCGGTATTTTTTCCTATGATTTTTTAAGGCAAGTGGGTAAAACACGTCTTTAGGCCCCGATAAGTTTTAATCAAGACCCTTTGGTCTTCAGCCTCCCTAGTAATTTTGAAGTTTTGATTTACTTTTTAGCAAGCAGGCGAAAGAACTAAACTTTTCATGAATCGATACAACGAAAGCCTCTACTTTAGAGACCTTAACAAACACGAAACCCTCTCACCCGAAGAGGAACAGCTCTTATTGCGTCGTATTAAGACCGGTGATGAGGCCGCGATTCGCCGTCTTGTTCTGGGAAATTTGCGTTTTGTCATTTCGGTAGCCCGCAAGTATCAGGGCCGCGGACTTCCCCTTCTCGATCTTGTAAACGAAGGAAACATCGGCCTTTACAAAGCCGCAAAGCGTTTTGACGAGAGCAAAGACGTCAAATTTATTTCTTACGCCGTCTGGTGGATTCGCCAATCAATTCAAAAAGCTCTTTTCGAGCACGTGGGTTCTGTTCGCATCCCACCTAACAAACTCGCCCTTGTCAATCGCTTTAAAAAACGCCTCGTTGAAAACGAGGGAGATTACGAAAAAACCATCTCTCTCGAAGAATTTCAAGATCACGAAAAAGACATTGCCGAGGTCATGGAAAAAATCGTCGAGGTTTCTCTTGACGCCCCCATCGGAGACGACTCGGGAATAGACTCGGTCTCGACTCTGCTCGATGTGTTGGGAACCGAGAGCTCTCAAGAGCTCACCACCGAAAAGCACGAACTCAATCAGGTAATGAATAATATCC
>JBNKYI010000217.1:0-4909 GCA_050300815.1 Fibrobacterales bacterium | reverse complement strand
TCTGATGGATTTCCTCTGACTGACCTCGAGCAAGAAGCCGGCGTCACCCCGGAGCGTTGGCTCCTGGCCTGGGAAGTACGGGTACCCTTCCTTCGTCTGCCGGGGATAGATTCACAAGGAACACTAGTCACGCCGCCGCCAAAAGAACCACCCCCGCCAGAAAATCCTCCACCAGAGAAACCTCCGCCACCGCTAGAGTAACCGCCTCCGTAGAAACCACCGCCCATTGAACCACCGCCACCGCCAGAGTTAGAGATGAACAGGGTAAAAATGGCTCCTAAGGGCAAACCAATAAAAAGAGACTTGATGAGTACACCAGTGATAAATAAGGCAACCAAAACACCGATAATGGCGCCGATTGAATATCCCAAAACAGCGTTTTTCTTAGTGATCGGTTTTAAGATCCCTGCAAAAATGATAAAGCCAAAAATAACGAGAGGAAAAACCTTATCCGAAAATAGACCTGAGGGGCCACGACGTTTCGCATTTTTGGGAAAGGCAATGGGTTCATTGGCGACCGCATTTGAAATTGCCTCTACCCCAGAACTGATCCCAGAGGCAAATTGGCCTTGTTTAAATAAGGGAACGATGATCTGATCGATGATGCGACCGCTAAGAGCGTCGGTCAACGCACCTTCAAGGCCATAGCCCACTTCGATGCGAAGCTTGCGATCGTTTATTGCGACTAAAAGCAACACGCCATTGTCTTGCTCTTTATTTCCTAGCCCAGTCGCTTCAGCGACTTCTATTGAATATTGTTCTAAGCTTTGCCCTTCGAGAGAAGGAATGATAAGCACGGCGAGTTGAGCCTTACCTGATGAATTAAGGGCTTTAATTTGATTTTGGATGCCCTGAAATTCAGAACCCCTAAGCAATGAAGCTCGGTCTGTTAACTCTGCCCTAAGAGGAGTCACCTCTAAAGCAAAAATGGGGCTGAAAAACATCAGCCCCAAAATCAACGCTTGGGTAAATACACCGCGGATTGTTTTTAGAAAATGCAATTTAAAACTCCACTTTAGGAACTTCTTTGGCGCCCTCTTCGGCTTTGAAGTACTCTTTGCGCTCAAGATGTAAAAACCAACTGTTCGTCAACGAATTTGGAAAACTGCGAATCGATCCGTTGAAACTTTTTACGACATCATTATAACGTTGCCGAGCCACTGAAATTCGATTCTCCGTTCCTTCAAGCTGATGCATCAAATCTTGAAATTGTTGATTGGCCTTGAGATCAGGGTACTTTTCAACCACCACCATTAACCTAGAAAGCGCTGATCCTAATCCCGATTGAGCTTTGTTGAAAGCCGCCATTTTTTCGGGGTCACTAAGATCCTTAGTGCTGAGTTGAACTGAAGTCGCTTTTGCGCGCGCTTCAACCACATCAGTCAAAGTGCTCTTTTCGAAGTCAGCATAACCTTTGACGGTATTGACCAAGTTGGGGATCAAGTCGGCGCGGCGTTGCATCGCGGCTTCAATATCGCTATAGGCTTTGAAGACGCCTTCTTCTTGCTGTTGTAGTGAGTTGTAGCCACAACCTGAGAGGCTTAAAAGTGAAAGGGTCAGAAATAAATACAGTAATTTTTTCATTTGAAGTTCCTGTGATGAAATAAATGCATTTGTGCAGGAATCTACAAATTTTAATTGGATCTGGTAGGCAACACTGTAAAGGTTGGGTGATTAGAAGGAACAAGGAGCGAGGAACACTTCGGCGAACTCAGTGCGGCGCAAGGAACAATTTTGAGTTGCAAAAGGGTGACCTGGTAGAAGGAACAATTTGGGGTTGTAAAAGGGTAACCTGGTAGAAGGAACAATTAACAAGGAAAAATGAACAACTAAAGAATCTTAATTTGAGTCCCTTCGGTGTGCGGCTTTGAACCAGGATTAAACGGATTAGAGAATTAACAGGATTAAATTAATCCGAAAGTCTCGCTTGAAGCTAAATACAGCCACAGCATTTCACCGTAAAAGGTAAAAGGATGGGGCTTTCATTGTTCCTCGCTCCTTGCTCCTTGCTCCTTGTTCCTTGCTCCTTGTTCCTTGTTCCTTGAGAAATTTCTTCTATGTCTAGCCAATCCAATCCGCCACCTGATCCGCAAAATACGTCAAAATAATATCAGCCCCGGCGCGTTTCATCCCCGTTAGAGTCTCGACCACAACCTTTTCTTTATCAATCCAACCTTTTTCGGCGGCCGCACAAATCATCGCGTATTCACCCGAGACATTATAAGCCGCTACGGGAACTTCAGAAGAATTTTTCACCTCCCGAATAATATCCATATAAGCCAAAGCGGGTTTGACCATCACGATATCAGCACCCTCTTCAACATCAAGACGCACTTCGCGAATGGCTTCTAAACGATTGCGATAATCCATTTGATAAGTCTTTTTATCACCCGCTTTTGGAGCACTGTCTAAAGCATCGCGAAAGGGACCATAATAAGCCGAAGCGTATTTAGCCGAGTAGGCCATGATTTGCACGTTGTGAAAATTGCCCTGCTCTAAAACCTTGCGAATAGCGCCCACACGGCCATCCATCATATCAGATGGCGCGATTACATCCGCGCCAGCGCGCGCTTGGGTCAGGGCCATTTTTTGTAAAATTTCAACAGTAAGATCATTGAGGATTTCACCATTATTGACCACGCCATCGTGACCATCAGAACTGTAGGGATCAAGAGCCACATCGGTGACCAGTTGCAAATGAGGGAATTTATTTTTGATTTCGACTAAGGCGCGTGGGATCAAACCCTCAGGATTTAGAGCCTCATCGCCTGTACTGTTTTTTAAGCTGTCATCAATTTGTGGGAATAAAGCAATACTATTGATTCCCTTATCACTAACAGATTTAAGATACTCTAACAAATGGTCTAAGGATCTTCTCGAAATTCCAGGCATACTGGCCACGGGAACTTCTTTGCCTTTGCCTTCGGTTAAAAAAACAGGAAGGATTAAGTTTTCTACACCCCAACGGGTTTCAGCGACCATTTCTCGAATAGATGCATTTTTACGATTGCGGCGAGGGCGTTGATTGGGATACATATACAAACCTTTGTTTTTTTCTAAAAATTTAACCTATTGATTTTTCTGTTCAAGCAATATTCTCTTCACAATACCTCGAATCATTGCTGGAACAATTCTTTTGTGAAAGGGTCGAATCATTTTAAAATAACTTCTTCCCCATACATTATGGAAGACGACTCCCGTACTTGTTGAAAGAACCTGTATACCCTTTTCATTATTAAGAAATAGGGAAACGGCAAAGTCTAGATGCTTATCAGACTCGCCCAATAGGATTTCATTTTCGGTGCGTCCTAAAACTTTAAAGAGCCCTAATTGCTCTCCCACTTGACCCTTAAAATTTTTCAACTGCTCTTCAGGGTTTTCAGAATTTCCTGTTTTAAGTCCGACTAAGCTTACGAGTTTATTGCGCAGCGAAAATAAAAAGCGGATCCACCATGGAGCCGCTTGAAAAAAAGCCAAATAGACTTGGCGTAATTCCACAGACTTCTCTGTGGGCAAGACGCAAAGAAAGGAATCAGAAAATTGCCACTCCGTTTTATGAAGCAAACTTTGTGTAGGAACACTCGATTCGTTGATGGCAATTTTCATCTTATCTAAAGATCATTCAAAAAATTATCTCAAAGATTTAAGAAAAGGGCCCACACTTTGAACGCCTTCTTCTTCGACAAGTCTTAAAACTCGACTACCGATAATCGCCATTTCAGCTACCCCTCTCAGTTGATCCACATCGGCTTTTGAACCAATGCCAAAACCCACACCAATAGGTTTCTTCACTTCGGCTTTAAGCGTTTTTACGTACTCGGCAACTTCAGCAGAAAAGTCGGTATGTTGCCCCGTGGTCCCTTTGCGAGCTACTGCATAAGTAAATGCATTTGATTTATTAATTTCAGCGGCTAACACTTTTAAACGAGTATCGGTCGTAGTAGGGGTTAACAAATGGATAAATTCCACATTGTTTTTTTCGCAAACTTCTAAAAGGTTTGAGGCTTCTTCAAGCGGAAGGTCAGGAACAATCATCCCTGTGCCACCCGCTTTTACAAGATCAGACACAAACTTTTCTTCTCCCCGTTTAAAAACGGTATTGTAATAACCCATCATCAAAATTTTGAAACTGAACTTTTTGCTGGCCCAAGCCATAAGTTCAAAACAATCGTCAATAGTCGTTCCCGATTCAATAGACTCTTGGTTGGCACGGGCAAATAGAGGACCGTCGGCAACGGGTTCAGAAAAAGGAAATTGAAATTCAACCAACTCAACGCCTGCATCATCCATTTGTTGAAGCAGTTCTTTGTTGACTTCAATTGAGGGAAAGCCCACCACAAGGTGAGTCATCAAAGCAATACCTTTAGATTCTACACCCGACAGAATTTTTTGTTCCATAGAAATTGTATCAGTCATTGAATCCCCCATTAGTGTTCCGCTCCTTTTTGCTTTAAAAACTCGAACCACTTAGGATCTTTTAATGCTTCGCCTACGGTGAAAATATCTTTATCACCACGGCCCGATTGATTGATCAAAATAACCGAATCTTTGGGCATCTTCGGAGCTTCGCGTAGTGCTCCCGCAAAGGCATGCGAGCTTTCGAGCGCCGGAATAATCCCTTCGTACTTCATCATCATTTTTAAGGCTTCAATGACCTCTGCATCAGAAGCTTGCTCATGGCGCACTCGGCCAATTTCATCGAGATAAGCTAAGATTGGAGAAACGCCTACATAATCTAGGCCAGCGGCACAAGAGCTTGTCTCTTGCATTTGACCATCATCGTTTTGCAAAAATTTGGTTTTATATCCAGACACCCCAATGGTAGCATTTGAACCTTCGGCAAGGCGAGCGGCATGCATCCCCGGTAACATCCCTTTCCCCCCCGCTTCGGCTCCGCTCAGCTCTACCG